>NZ_LNDC01000096.1 GCF_001870905.1 Geitlerinema sp. PCC 9228 | reverse complement strand
ACTACTATCGGCTCTTGGTCTAGCCACTACTACGGGAACCTGGCTGTTCCCAAGCCCCGTCGCTTTAGCGCGGGGTCAGTGACGGTGTACGATGGGGAACGATTCCTCGATCGAAGAAATGAGTTCCGGTTTTGGTAAGATAAGAGCGTGCAACGAAAATATGCCCTGGTTCACGAATGGCTAACCCCGGAAGCCACTGGCGGTTCCGAACTGGTGGTAAGGGAAATTTTGCGGCACTTCGAGGCAGATGTGTACGCATTAATCGATTTTGAGTCCCAAAATCCCAACAGTTATCTGTTTCAACGTCAAATTGGCACCACCTTTTTGCAGCATTTTCCCAAAGCGCGTTACGGGGTGCAAAAGTATTTGCCGTTGTTGCCCCTTGCCATCGAACAATTGGATTTGCGCCAGTACGACGTAATTTTATCCTCTTCCCACGCCGTTGCCAAAAGCGTACTGACCACCCCCCATCAAACCCACATCTGCTACTGCCATACCCCCATGCGCTACGCTTGGGAGTTAACTTTTGATTATCTCCAAGGCAAGTGGAAAGGTGGAGTACTGGGATGGTTGGTGCGGTACTTGCTGCATCGGTTGCGGGTGTGGGATGCGGTATCTGCCAATCGAGTGGATTATTTTATTGCCAACTCCCAACATACCGCCAGACGCATCTGGCGCTGCTATCGCCGCCAAGCCGAGGTGATTCATCCTCCCGTTCAAATAGAGCGTTTTCCCCTGGTTGCGGAAAAGGAAGATTTTTATCTAACGGTTTCCCGACTGGTGAGCTACAAAAAGGTATCGTTAATTGTCAATGCCTTTAATCGCCTGGGAAAACCTTTAGTGGTGATTGGTACTGGTCCCGATTTGCCACGCTTGCAGGCTTTGGCTGGCAAGAACGTACAAATTTTGGGCAAACAACCCGATGCGGTGGTTCAAGAGTATATGGGCAAAGCCAAAGCTTTTGTGTATGCAGCTTGCGAGGACTTCGGTATGGCTTTGGTAGAGGCACAAGCCTGTGGCACCCCCGTCATTGCCTATGGTTTTGGCGGAGCATTAGAAACTGTACGAGACATTCGGGAACATGCCACCTCAGGAACGGGTTTATTTTTTCACCAGCAGTCAGAAGAAGCCATTATCGAGGCAGTAGAGGCGTTTGAATGGTATAAAAGTAGGCTAAGTCCAGAAATGGCACGTTCGCAAGCGGAACGATTTACGCCTACAATCTTTCAAGAGAAATACGTGGCGTTTGTCAGACGCTGTTTAGAAGAATCCGCTCCCTCGGCTGCGCTCGGTACAAGTGCTTCGACCAGCTCAGAATCAGGTCTACCCTCGTCTAAACGGTGAATTGCTCGCGATCGCTAACCAAATCTGGTTTACGATCTGGGCTGTGTGTGGTGTGAACGGAAGGAGTAACATGACTGCTAATAGCCAATACATCGAACGGCGTTTCGACGTCGCTCAACGCCAGCGGAAATGGCTCGATACGCGAGGTGGTCTCCCATTTCGGAACCTGTTGAAGGGAAACATACGTCCCCGCTGGTTTTCTATCCCCCCCTTAATGGCCGCCATTGCTGCTGCCAAATTCCTCAACGCGGCTACCGGCAAGCGATTGTTTGATATTACCTTTTCGCTGGCGGTTTTAATTTTATTTTCCCCGGTCTATCTAATTTTGGGATTCTTAATCGCCGTCAGTTCCCCAGGACCCATTTTTTATGTCCAAGAACGGGTAGGCAAAAATTACCGGAAATTTCGCTGCATCAAATTCCGCACCATGGTACAAAACGCTGACGACGTACTGGCGGAAATGATTGCGCGCGAACCCCACTTGCGAGCCGAATTTGAGGATAATTTTAAATTAAAAAACGACCCGCGCATTACTTGGATTGGCAAATTTTTGCGCATGACCAGTTTGGATGAGTTTCCTCAATTTTGGAACGTGCTGAAAGGCGATATGAGCGTGGTTGGACCCCGTCCTTTGGTGGTGGAAGAACTGCCCAAATACGGCCGTCACATGCCCAAAGTCCTCAGCATTCGTCCCGGTATCACTGGTTTGTGGCAAGTATCTGGTCGCAACGATATCCCTTACGAACGGCGCGTGCAAATGGATGTTTACTACGTCAAATGCTACAACTTGTTCATGGACCTGTGGATTGTGGTCAAAACCATTGGTATCGTGATTTTTCCCAAAAATAACGGTGCTTACTAGCGCGGCTGGGGAAATGTCCTGAAGGCGCAAGGGGATGGGTGGTTGGAAAAAACAACCAGTTGGCTGGAAAGTTTTCCCAGACCTCCCCTCTCCTTCGGTAGCCAACGACCTAGCCACATCCAAGCGCCACATTGCGATCGCGAAGGGGTTGGCAGCAAGCGATAATTAAGGCTAAAAGAGAGAAGATATAAAGCAACCTTCGTTCGGCAAGCTTGATTTGGGGTGCTAGCTTTTCGGCTTTGGAAGGAAAACCCAACTATGGCAATCGTGTTTTTCAATCCCATCGGGCCAGCAAAACCGTTCGATTGGGTTTGAAATTCCCATTCAGTCTTTCTTTGCGGTTGGTAGCCCGTACCCCGTACGCGCGCCCCGAAAATGTCCACCAAAACCATATTATCGATCGCAGTAAGGAACAATAAGCATGACGGAACGCAAACGTGCCCTAATTACCGGGATTACCGGTCAAGATGGTTCTTATCTCAGCGAACTGCTTCTAGAAAAAGGGTATGAAGTTCACGGGATCATTCGACGTACTTCTACATTTAATACCGATCGCATCGACCACATTTACGAAGACCCCCACCGCGAAGGTGTGCGGTTGTTTCTCCACTATGGAGATTTAACGGATGGTACTACCCTGCGGCGGATTTTAGAAGCCGTACAACCAGTAGAAATCTACAATTTGGGAGCGCAATCCCACGTGCGGGTGAGTTTTGATTCTCCTGAATATACGGTAGATACAGTAGCGATGGGCACCCTGCGCTTGTTGGAGGCGATTCGCGATTACCAATATCGCACGGGCATCCAGGTTCGTTACTATCAAGCGGGTTCCTCGGAAATGTTCGGGAAGGTGCAGGAGATTCCCCAAAAGGAAACCACACCTTTTTACCCGCGCAGTCCCTATTCTTGCGCTAAGGTTTACGCTCACTGGCAAACGGTTAACTACCGGGAATCCTATGATTTGTTTGCCTGCAACGGAATTTTGTTCAATCACGAGTGTGTCACTGGCGAAACGCCGGTAATTGTTCGCCAAGACGGAATTGTGGATATTGTTCCCATTGCCGATCTTGTCCCCCACCAGCGCGATCGCGACCCAAATGGGATCCAACGCTACACCACCGATGTGTCTCCCTCCCAGTCGCTGCAGGTGTGGGATGCCCGGGGGTGGACCGATGTTACTTGCATGAGTGCTACCCACAACGGCTCTTCCCAGCCCAACCAAAAGCAGGTACATCGCATCGCCACCGGTGGTTCGGTATACCACACCACCAGCGACCACGTGGTTTTCACCCAGGAAGGGGAAACTGTTCGGGAAAAACCTACTGCCCAAGTCCGCCCTGGGGAATCTTTGGCACTCATTGATTTGCCCCCTGCCCACATCCAAATGGACCTGACGGCAACCGAAGCTTGGTTGTTGGGGGTTCTGACGGCTACTGGGACGGTCTCTCGGGATGGCACGGTAACCGTGGTTGATGCTGGAGAGCGCTGGCACGGCGATCGCTTGGCGGCTTCCTGGCGCAAACTGACTGGCGGGGAAATGGTAACATCAGGCTCAGAACCGTCCTGGCAACTCACTGGCGGTGCTGCCTACGGTCGCTATTTGTATGCTTCCCTGTACGCGCAAACTGGAGACGTACGGGTTCCCAAACGGGTGCTCAACGCTGGCGCTGCGGAACGATTGGCCTTTTTGGAAGGGTTCTACGCCCAGGAAAATCTCAGCCAGGAGGAAACGCTCCCCAGTTGCCAAACGGCTTCCGCTGCCCTCGCTGCGGGATTGTATTGGCTCGTTTGCACCACGCTACACCAACACCTGGCGATTGAGACGGTGATGGCAGCCGATACCCTCTCCTACCAGTTACACGGTTCGGACAATGACAGCAACCCAGCTCTGGTGACCACTGCCCAACCGGTTCGCTACAACGGCTGGCTGTTTGACTTGGCAACGGCATCGGGAACTTTCCACGCGGGGGTGGGTCGGGGATGGATTCACAACTCCCCCCGCCGCGGCGAAACTTTTGTTACCCGCAAAATTACCCGGGCGGTGGCGCGCATTGTGGCTGGACAGCAGAGCAAGCTCTACATGGGCAACCTAGACGCCAAACGGGACTGGGGATATGCCAAAGATTACGTGAAAGCCATGTGGCTGATGCTGCAGCAAGACGAACCTGATGACTACGTGATTGCTACGGGAGAAACCCACTCGGTCCGGGAGTTTCTGGAGTTGGCCTTTGGGCATGTGAATTTAAACTGGCAAGATTACGTAGAATTTGACCCGCGCTACCTGCGTCCGGCGGAAGTGGACTTGCTCATTGGCGATTGCAGCAAGGCACGCGAGAATTTAGGTTGGGAACCAAGCGTTTCCTTTAAGGAATTGGTGGCGCTGATGGTGGAAGCAGATTTGGCCAGTTTGGGACTTTCTTCGCCCCACGGACCGGCCAAGGAAAATGTCATCGATCGAGCACTGATTCGCCAGGAACTGAGTAGTTATTTCGATTAAAACTGTTGCGACGATTTCCATCTATATTGCGGCTGTTGGGGGAACGACATTATGGCAGTGTTGGCATTAGAAGACAAACGCATTCTGGTCACTGGGGGCGCTGGTTTTCTCGGGCGTCAAGTGGTGGATCGGTTGGTACACGCTGGTGCCCGGCGGGAAAATATTTCTACGCCGCGATCGCGCGATTGCGATTTGCGGGAGATGGCGGCTTGTCGCCGGGCAGTCAGCGATCGCGATGTGGTGGTGCATTTGGCGGCTCACGTGGGCGGCATTGGCTTGAACCGGGACAAACCGGCAGAGCTGTTTTACGACAACCTGATGATGGGAACGCAATTAATTCACGCGGCTTACGAGGCGGGGGTAAGTAAGTTTGTGTGCGTGGGGACTATCTGTGCCTATCCCAAGTTTACTCCGGTTCCTTTCCACGAAGATGACCTGTGGAATGGCTATCCCGAAGAAACCAATGCTCCCTACGGCATCGCCAAGAAAGCTTTGCTGGTACAACTGCAAGCCTATCGCGACCAGTATGGATTGAACGGTATTTACCTGCTACCGGTGAATTTATACGGACCGGAGGATAATTTCAACCCCGCCAGTTCCCATGTGATCCCGGCTTTGATTCGCAAAGTCCACGAAGCCCAGAAAAATGGCGATCGCCAAATTACGGTTTGGGGCGATGGTTCGCCGACGCGGGAATTTTTATATTCTAGCGATGCAGCACGGGGCATTGCGATCGCGACGCAAAAATACAACGAACCGGAACCGGTGAACTTGGGAACGGGATACGAAATTTCCATCCGCGATTTGGCAGAACTCATCTGCGATTTAATGGATTTTCAAGGGGAAATTGTCTGGGATACCAGCAAACCCAACGGGCAACCCCGCCGCTGTTTGGACGTACAAAGGGCGAAAGAAAAATTTGGCTTTGTGGCTCAAGTGGACTTCAAACAGGGGTTGAAAAATACTATTGACTGGTATCGCCAGCATGCGGCGTCAATCGATTCCTAAATTTTTCTCTAAAATGGTTGTTTTTGTATCGTTTGTATCATTTTGTGGGAAAAAACATCGGTATGGTGTCTTAATTGGTTGCCTGGCGATGGTCTCAGACCAGTGCCAAGGTAGATCGCAAAGGCGTCCATACCGATAACATGACCCAACCATTTCCTCTCAAACCCCCCTTTAAAATCCCGTTTAAATCCCCAATTTCCGAGGTTCCGGACTTCCTACAGTCCGAACAATTGCTCCCCAGTTTCACGGCTGGTACCGTAACGGGCATTATCGGCGTGATTCGGGCGATTTCTTACGCAGCACTGATTTTTTCCGGTCCTTTATCTGCCCATTTGGGACTTGGTATTGGCATGGCGATTTTTAGTACGGCGGTTATCGCTATTGTTGCTTCCCTCACCAGCAGTTTTGGCGGTACCATTGCTACGCCTCTGGCTGCCCCCACAGCGGTTTTGGCGGTCATGGCGGCGGAATTGGCTGCTGCTTTGCCGGCTTCTACGCCGCCGATGGACGTTTTCCTGACCGTTCTAGCCGCGATCGCCATTGGTTCTCTGGTGACGGGAGTTTTGCTGTTTTGCCTGGGCAGGCTGCGTCTGGGGTCTTGGCTACAGGTGGTTCCCTATCCCGTGGTTGGCGGGTTTATGGCAGGAACGGGTTGGTTGTTGATCCGCGGTGCCATTCAAGTAGCGACCGACTCCGACCTCACTTGGCAAACCCTAGATGTGGTTTTCCAAACCTCGGTGGTTTGGCATTGGTTGCCGGGTTTGGGTTTGGGCATTTTCCTGTATCTGGTTACCCGTCGCTACAAGCACTATCTGGTGATGCCGGGGATACTGCTGGGAAGTACGGTGGTATTTTATCTGGTTCTGGGTGTTTTGGATTTGCCGGTGGAAGCGGCGCGATCGCAAGGCTGGTTGCTGGGTCCATTTCCCGCTGGCGGACTTTGGCATCCCTTGCAAGGGGAAGATTTTACCCACATTCACTGGCAAGCTATTGCTGGGCAGGCAGGCAATCTAATCACCTTGGCTTTGGTGACGTTGCTTTCGTTGCTACTAACCAAAAATGGCATCGAACTCATTGTCGAGCAAAATCTCGACCTCAACCGCGAGTTAGAATCTGTGGGACTGTCCAATTTGGCTTCTGGTTTGGGCAGCGGCATGGCAGGCAATCAGGCGCTTCCCAGTACGTTGCTAGCCCATAAAATTGGTGCCAGCCATCGGTTAACTGGCATTATCAATGGTATTACTTGTTTGGCGGTGTTGATGGTGGGAGCGCAGTTTTTAGCTTATTTACCGAAACCGGTAATTGGCGGCTTGCTGTTTTATTTGGCACTAACTTTGCTGGTCCAGTGGATTTATCAAAGCTGGTCTACTTTGGAACGTGTGGATTATTTTACTGTCGTTGCCATTGGTGTACTTACCAATGCCGTGGGCTTTTTAGAAGGAATTCTCGCCGGATTTGCCATGGCGTTGGTCGCCTTTGCCATTCGCTACAGCCAAATCGATGTGGTTGCCCAAATTACCTCGGCTGCTAGCTATCCCAGCCATTTAACCCGTACCCCCCAAAACCGGCAGTGGTTGCAGGTTCAAGGCGAAAAAGTTGGTATTGTCCAGTTGCAAGGCTTCGTTTTCTTTGCTACGGCCAACCAATTTCTAGACCAAGTTCGCGATCGCTTGCTCGATCCCCAACAACCTTCTTTACAATTTCTGATTTTGGATTTGCAGCAAGTGCAAGGCATTGATTCTTCTGCGGCTTTGAATTTCCAAAAAATTCGTCAAATGGCTGTTAACAAACAAATAGAATTAGTATTTACTGGTTTAAATAAATCCGTGGAAGACAAACTGGTGGCACAAGGCGTTTTCCAAGACAGCAAAACCAGTCCTCCCAGAATCTTTGAGGATTTGGGTCAGGGGTTGGCTTGGTGCGAAAACCAACTATTGCAAGAAAAAGGCAAACAGGCAAGTATGACCAGCCTCAACGGCAGTCAGCCCAAAGTCATTTCCGCCTAACCGGTATGGGAGCAAGCATCTATCCCCATCTCCTTGCCTTGTTGTTTTAAGGAAGCCGTTAAAGCAGTCAGGGTTTCCACCAACTCCATTCCCAGCCAACCGGTGGATATGGTTCCACCAGTTTCGCCGCGAACCCCGGCAATAAAGCGATCGCATACTTGTTTTAACGGTTCCGCCGAGGGCACGTCTATAACTTCCTGTTGCTGACCGGCTGGCTGCCAGCCCTCAGAGGTTGCTTCTACATAGCCGCGTTGGATCGTTAGAGGGGTTTGCGGCAACATTTCGTTAAAAATCAGCGTACCGCGACTGCCCAAAAGACACAAACGCCTCTGTTTGTCGGGATTGAACCAACACAAGTGAATCCAAACCGTCACCCCGCTGGGGTAGGTAAGCGTTACCCAAACCAAATCTGATTGGGGAGAACCACCGTTGGCAGGCAACCAATTTTTTCCTTGCGCTTGTACCCGAGATGGTTTTTCTCCCAACCAAGTATTAAAAATCACCAGGTCGTGAATAGCCAAATCCCACAGAGCATCCACATCCTGGCGAACGGGTCCTAAATGGGTGCGCGCTGAATACCCGTAGCGCCAATCGCCTAATGTCCCCGATTGTACGATTTGTTTTCCTTTTTGGACGGCGGGATGGAAAAGATAGGTATGATCGACCATAAGGTAGCAACCGCGATCGCTGGCTAGTTGGCACAGTTGGCGGCTGGTTTCTGGTTCTAAAGTGAGCGGTTTTTCCACCAACACGTGTAAGTCGGCTTCGAGGGCTTCCTTAACCAAATTGTAGTGGGTCGAGGCTGGGGTGGCGATCGCTACAGCATCCCCAGCAGCATTCACCGCTGCCCAATCGGTGGTAAGCAGCAAATCGTCAGGGAGAGGAAATTTTTCCCGCAATTGGTCCAAACGCGCCGGTTGGCGGTCTACAACGGCTACGAGTTGGACTTGCGGGTGGGCTAAAAAATTGCGTACCAAATGGGTTCCCCAACGCCCAGCGCCGAGGATAGCCAATCGAACTGGATGGGTCATTGAACTATAATCAATCTCGTTGCGATCGAAACAATTCCTGCACCCTGCTGCTGAGTGTACGAACGAATATCGACCATGCTAGCACGAACCCGAAGCGATCGAGACTGACATGTATAGCGCCGAAACCACCCAATTAACCATTGACCTAGCTGCCAACTATTTGCTGGCAAACATCCAAAGCAACGGTCAGTTTGTCTATCGCCGCAATACCAATCCGAAAATTAAAATTAAACCCAAATACAATATATTGCGACATGCTGGCACCATCTATGCCCTATGCAGCTACCAGCAGCTATTTCCCCACCGGGATACGCCAGCCGCCATCCAACGCGCTGGAGAATTTCTTGTGGAAAACGCGATCGCGCCTTTGCCAGAAGCACCAGATATACTGGCAGTGTGGTCCGATCCTGATATCAACGGCAGCGATCGACCACCACAGGCAAAACTTGGCGGTACGGGATTGGGTTTGGTGGCGCTGGCGCAAATTCAGAGAATGCAACCAGAGTGGATATCTATCGCCAAACTGCAACAGTTGGGGCAATTTCTCACCTACATGCAAAAAGAAGACGGTGGCTTTGCTGCCAAATACGTACCTTCCCAGGGAGGCATTCGCGACGATTGGCAATCTTTGTACTACCCAGGCGAAGCAGCTTTGGGACTTTTGGAACTTTACCAACAAGACCCGCAAGAGGTTTGGTTGCAAGCGGCGCTGGATTCGCTGACCTATCTAGCTAGGAGTCGTCAAGGGAAAAAGCAAGTTCCTGCGGACCACTGGGCGCTTTTGGCTACTGAAAAATTATTTTCCCTAACCACAGAAGAGCAGCGATCGGGTTCTTCAAATCTCTTAACAAACCATGCCCGACAAATTTGCCAGCAGATTCTCCGCCATCTACCGGAACAACAGGTCATCGAAGATTGGGGATTGATGCGCGACGTTTCCACTTCTCTCAATGCAAGCGGTAGAACCACACCAACGGCAACCCGTTTGGAAGGATTGCTAGCTGCCTGGTCTTTTTTACCAGAAAGCGCCATGGGGGAACTGATGGAGGCAGCAATTCGTGCTGGTATGGTATTTTTACAGCGATCGCAAATTCGCGAAGGTCCGTTTGCCGGTGGGATTCCCCGCGCCATTGCCCCTTTATCCAGTACCCATCATTCTGACGATGCCAGAAAATCCATCCAAAAATTCAACCGTCGCGCCACCGAAGTACGCATCGACTACGTCCAACATACCCTATCGGCAACCATCCAATATTTTCGTCTTTTTTGCCGCCCTGGTTCCCATTCACTTGAACGCCGCGACAATCGCCAACTTTGGTGAATTTTCCAGAATTTTCTTAAAAGGGGTTTACAAAACATGAAATCCTCGTTAATATTAAAAATAAGCCGCGCAGGAAACCTGGCGGTCTTTATTCGTACCTAGATAATTGAATAATTGTTCAGCAATCATAGGCATTTATGACTACCACCCTACAGCAACGCCAAAACGCGAATCTGTGGGAACGGTTCTGTGAGTGGGTCACCTCCACCAACAACCGCCTTTACATTGGC
>NZ_LNDC01000095.1 GCF_001870905.1 Geitlerinema sp. PCC 9228 | reverse complement strand
ACAAATCGTGCCGAAATCCCTGTTTTTGAGCAGATGTAGAAAAACAATCATCGAAACGTCGGCACCATCTCTCAAAACAAGGGGACATAGCTGCGGGCGTTGTTTCTTTATGGGAGGAACCTCAACGTGAAATGCCTATTTCCTCTACATTTTAGCTTGATTGATTTTCGTTCGTTGTTTCAGTCCCGTTAGTAACAACGCTTCTAACATGACTTCGTTGTCTATCCGTAGGCACTTGCTCGAAGGGATACTTGTTTGGATCCAAGCTTAACCTCCTTTCATCCCCGCTTCACCCAGTTGATAACCAGTCTCATAGGTGGGGGAAGTGCTTTCACACAATACACCTCGTGGGATGGACTCTCACCATCATCGACATCTAGTTGCAAGATTCACTTCCCATGTGGGCTTGTGTCCCTTGCCCCGCCCACGTTTCAGGAGTTTTTCCTTCCACTTTTGGCGAGAGCGGAGTCGCACTCGATACCCAGTTGCATGGTACATGGCCTTTTGGGGTTGTGTTCCTTGCCCCACCCACATTTCAGGATGTTATCCTTCCATTTTTGCTGGGAACGAATCGCACTCGGATACCCAGTTGTCAAGGGGTTGAATCCTTGCCTCGCCCACGCTTCAGGGTATTTCCTTTAGCTTTTGGCGAGAATGAATTGCACTCACCATAAACGCTATACCATAAGTTGTTGCCGCAATTCATCTCACGCTTCAAATCTTTGATTGCAGCGGAGGATTCTTGCGGGTTTTGCTAAAGTAGGGATAAGGAAGCGTTGTCTACTTGTAAGCTTAAGAAATCATGGCACCCTCTTCTTCCATTGCAGTTCGGGAACTCCCGTTATTTCCCCTTCCGGAAGTGGTTCTGTTTCCCGGCAGACCCCTGCCTTTACATATTTTCGAATTTCGCTATCGCATTCTCATGAACACCATTTTGCAAACCGACCGTCGGTTTGGGGTCCTCATGTGGGACCCTGCTCGCAACGAAGCGGCCCGGGTAGGCTGCTGTGCGGAAATCGCCAACTACCAGCGCCTGCCTGACGACCGCATGAAAATGCTAACCTTGGGGCAGCAACGGTTTCGGGTGTTGGAGTACGTCCGCGAGTATCCTTACCGGGTTGGGTTGGTGGAATGGATTGACGACGAAACCCCGCAAGAAAATTTGGAACCTATGGCCCAGCAGGTGGAATTGCTGCTGAAAGATGTGGTTCGCCTCTCTAGCAAGCTGATGGACCAATCCATTGACTTGCCAGAAGATATTCCTTCTCTGCCCCGGGAGCTGTCTTTCTGGATTGCTAGCAATTTGTACGGCGCTGCTTCCGAACAGCAGGCTTTGCTGGAGTTGCAGGATACCAAAGCCCGTTTGGAACGGGAAGAAGAAATTTTAACTTCCACGCGCAACCATCTGGCGGCGCGTACGGTGCTTAAGGATACATTTTCTTCGGAATGAATCCTGTTAAGAATGATTTATAGCGTTGGGGGCGCGGCCAAAGGCTGTACGGATAAAACATCGTAACTGCCAAAGAGTTTTAAAACTTCGGTATACCCGCGAATTTCTTCGAGGGCAGATTGTACGGTTGTTTGGTGGCTGTCGGCTTCCAAATCGATAAAAAACAAATATTCTCCCAGTGCTAGCTTGGTGGGTCGCGATTCGATTCGCGATAGGTTAATTCCCCGTTGGGCAAATACCTGCAGGGGTTTGAGCAAAGCTCCCGGAACGTTGGCTGGCAGGCTAAATGCTAGGGAGGTATGGCTGCCGCGGTTGCCGCTGTGGGCGCTCACTACCCAAAATCGGGTGCAGTTCTCCGGATAGTCGTTGATGGCTTGGGCTAGGATTGGCAGTCCGTACAGCTGGGCGGCTCTGATGGAGGCAACCGCGGCTACCAAAGTATCTTCTTTGGCATGCAACACAGCTTCGGAGGTGGATGGGGTAGCAACCAACTCGGCTTGCGGTAGCTGTTTCGCCAACCAGCCCTGACATTGGGCAAGGGCCTGGGGATGGGAGTATACTTTGGTAATGCGTTCCCGCTCGCTGGCGCGGGAAATTAAACTGTGGGTAATGGGCAGAACCAGGGCTTTGTGAATTTGCAGGCACTCTAGTTGCCATAAGGTGTCTAGGGTAACGGTAACGCCCCCTTCGATGGAATTTTCTACGGGAACGACGGCATAAGCCACCTCTTGAGCGGCCGCGGCTTGTAGGGTTTGGGCAATGGTCGCCCTGGGAGTCAACTGAGATGACCATCCGTGGGTTTGCTGCAGGTATTCGGCATAAGCCAGGGTCGCGGCTTCGGTATAGGTTCCCGGCGGTCCCAAATAGGCGATGGATGGATTCATGAACTTTGGTCTCGATCTGGTTTTCCTGACATCCAGCCACGAGATAGCAAGCAACAATACCACATCTTGCTACCGGCTAAATGTCAATAATTTTTTCGATATTGGGGCTACCTTGATTCGATTTTCTCAGAAATACAGTAGGATATGAGTTGAGAAGCGATCGCGCCAACGACCTTGGGAGCTAGCCAGATCTTTCTAAAAAGGCGTTGGCGATCGCTGCTATTTATGAACCTGTTTTTCTAAGCATTGTAAAAAAATGTAAAGAAACGCTATCATAAAACAGAGAAATCAAGGCACCATTTTAAACATACACGATCGGATTTACCGCCTATTCGTCCATGCTTACTAAATTTTCTGCCACGCAAACGGTTAATATCGCGGTTCCAGAAGTAGGGATTTCCGTCAAGCACTACCTGCGCCAGCCGCAGCGGCTGGTAAAAGCCTTGGTAGACCCCAGCCGTACCGAACGGCTTTCGGCGGAATGCTTTCGTTTGAAAATGCGTCCGTTGGATTTTATGTCCCTGCGACTTCAACCTACTGTAGACATGCGGATTTGGGCAAACGCCGACGGTGTGGTGCGCCTAGCCTCGGTAGGCTGCGAAATTCGCGGGGTAGAATACATCAACCGCCGCTTTTCTTTGGATTTAATTGGCAAACTCGCCCCGGAAAAAGAAGAAAATGGCATTACCTACCTCAACGGTAGAGCCGAACTCAGCGTTTGTGTGGAAGTACCGCCACCGCTGAACATGACCCCCAAACCCATGCTGGAAACCACAGGCAACGGACTGCTCAAAAGCGTCTTGCTGACCATGAAGCAGCGTTTGACCCATCATTTTGTGGCAGACTACCGGCAGTGGGCGTTGCAAAACCAAACCCAACGCGACGCTGAAGCTTCGGTATTTTCCGCAAACGAACAAGCCATTCAAACCTAGCGTTGGCTTGCCAGCGGGCCAAGTGCCTGGTAGGTTAGTTTCATATCCTTGCTAGCTACCATTGCTGAAATGTCTCTTGCGGAAAAAACACTTTTCACAAAATAGGTTATGTATAGTAAATTTTATGCCTCCCAGGCCGTGGAGTTGGAAGTACCCCAACGTCCCTATCCCATTTCCGACTATCTGCGCCAACCCCAACAAGTGGTACGCGCTTTGGGCGATTCTTCTCAGGTGGAACCGATCGGCAAAGATGTTTATCGTTTAAAAATGAAGCCTTTGAAGTTCTTCATGCTGCAAATCGAGCCCATTGTAGACTTGAAGATTTGGGCGCAGCAAGATGGCACCTTGTGTTTGCGTTCTATCGATTGCCAGCTGCGGGGCATTGACCTGAAAAACCACTTTCAATTACAAGTCAGCGGTTATACCACCCCTTGTACCAAAAACGGGCAAACCTATCTAAGTGGTGGTGCGGAGTTGGGATTGAAAATGTACCTACCACCACCGATCTCATTTTTCCCCAAAGCCACGATTCAATCCGCAGGCAACAGCTTGCTCAAAAGCATTCTCTTGCGGATGAAGCAAAGCATGATGCACAAGTTGATCGCTAACTACAGCAACTGGGCCATCGATCGGGACCAGGAGTTAGCTGCTGCCTAGCTAGCCGCGCGTTGGGGTAGCTGCGGAAGCCAAGGTTTGGAACAAGACCGCTTGCGTGTTGGGACCAGCAACGCCATCAACGCGCAGGTTCCGTGCCGACTGAAAGCGTCTGACAGCCGTTTCGGTTAGAGTTCCATAGAATCCAGTAGCGTTGGCTTGGAAATACCCCAACTGGCGCAATTGCTCCTGCAATTGCGTTACTGCTGCTCCCGTACTGCCTCGCTGCAACAGGCGCGCCCCGCTACCAAAAGATGCCGCAACGCTTCCCGACAAGGCGCGATTTAGGGCTGCTTGGGTATTGTTCCCCACCACACCATCTGGATTCAAATTGCGATCGCGCTGAAAGCTCTCCACCGCCGTTTCCGTTAGCGGACCGTAAAATCCAGTAGATTCTGCCTGCAAATAACCAAGCTGGCGCAATTGGTCTTGCAGTTGCGCCACCGCTTCTCCCGTACTGCCCCGCTGCAACAAATTGGTATCCATTGCCACCGAGGGGGTTGGGGCATTTTGCTGCAGGACCATTTGGGTTTGCTGCCCCACCATGCCATCGGGGGTCATCCCCCGGTCAGTTTGAAGCCGCTGCACCGCATCCGCCGTCAGCCTACCGTAGTATCCCGTCGCCGGACCATCGAAATATCCCAACTGTTGGAGCTGGTTTTGCAAGCGGACCACCGTTTCTCCCCGCGCCCCCTGACGCAAAGGGATGGTCGTTCTCCTGGGAGAAGATGCCGCAGGAGTAAGGCTACTAGAGCCACCGAAAAGGGCGCGTCGGGTTCTGGCACCAAAAATACCATCAACGCTCAAACCACTATCGGCTTGGAATTGGCGGACGGCGGTTGCGGTAATTTCGCCATAGTATCCTGTCGCTGGGGCGTTGAAATAGCCCAATTCCCGCAAGCGATTTTGCAGGTTCCGCACTGCTTCCCCTTGCGATCCTTGGCGCAGGATGTCCGATGCCGTTTGGGTAGGGGGCGTATTACTGGTGGTGAGGTTTAATGCCGCTTCCGTGGAAGTCCCAACAATGCCATCAACGGGGAGACTGTTGTCAGCCTGAAACTGGCGGACGGCGGTTGCGGTAATTTCGCCATAATAACCAGTGGAACGGGCGTTGAAATACCCGCGTTCGGCCAGGCGGTCTTGCAATTGGACCACCTCGTCACCGGTATCTCCCGGCTGCAAAAGCGCCCAACTGGGTTGGGTGCCTCCCAACCAGCAGGCGGCAAAGATAAGGGGAACGAAGGTAAGGAAGGCTTGGTTGCTCAGTTTGGGAAACTGCAGGTGTAGCTGGAGGGTGAGTTGGGAGGGATTTTCCCATGCCAGCACTAGCTGGGTGTATGCTAAAGTATCCATGATAGGTGGTTGGCGAAAGTGACTCGACTCTACTTCGATTGTAAGCGCCTGCGGCAGGTTCGCTGGTTGCTGTAACGTTTTGCAAAACTACCAGGCAAGCAGATAGATCGTACAACCATGGAATCAGATCGCGCCACGATGGCTACCGAACAAGTAGAAGCTGAAGCCAAATTGAAGTATGGGGAACGCCAAATTGCGGCAGGGGAACTGGTTACGTTTCCCAATCCTCGCCCCGGTCGTCGCTATCAGGTGAATATTACCTTGCCGGAGTTTACCTGCAAGTGTCCGTTTTCTGGGTATCCCGATTTTGCGACGATTTATTTAACGTATACGCCCAACCAACGGGTGGTGGAGTTGAAAGCGTTGAAGCTGTATATTAACAGCTATCGCGATCGCTATATTGCCCACGAGGAAGCGGTCAATCAAATTCTGGACGATTTTGTAGCTGCCTGCGACCCGTGGGAGGCAACGATTCAAGGGGATTTCAATCCTCGGGGCAACGTACATACGGTGGTGGAAGTATCCCACCAAAAAGAAGAATCGTCAGGGGATGGGCAGTAATGGTCTCGCAAGCCGCGATCGCCTTGGGCAGCAATTTGGGGGATTCTCGCCGTACCCTGCAAGAAGCCCTAGAGGTTTGCGACCGGCAGCCGGGGATTTCTGTGGTGGCGGCTTCCAGCCAGTATCGCACTGCCCCCGTGGGACCGCCGCAACCCGACTACGCCAACAGTTGCGCCCTGTTGCAGGTAGATCGTGACTCCCCAGAAGCGTTGCTGGATTGGCTTTTGGAAGTGGAACGCCGGTTTGGGCGGGTACGGGAACAAGTTTGGGGACCGCGAACTCTGGATTTGGATTTGTTGCTGTTTGATGAGCGGATTGTGGAAACGTCCCACTTGCAACTGCCCCATCCCCGCATGGCGGAAAGAGCTTTTGTGTTGGTGCCTTTAGCGGAAATTGCCCCCCATTGGATAGAACCGCTGAGCGGTCGCACCATTGCCGAACTGGTGGCTGGTATCGATACTAGCGGCGTCCGTCCTTTTTCAGCGGAAGTGGGTTAAGACAAAACTTGCGATCGCATGTAGGCTACGGGCAGGGCAAGGAGCTTCCGGGGTTTGGAAACGAAGGCGCGACGGGAGAAAACATCGTACTGGTTACGTTCGATGGCATTGAGAATTTGACTGTACAGCATGGAAGCTGCCCAAACCGGGAAACGTGCGTCCGGACTTAACCGGCTAATGCCGTATTCGGCTTGAGCGTAGTATTCCCGCGCCCGCTGGATTTGAAATTGCATCAGGGCTCGCCAGCGATCGTCGACCACGCCCTGCATTAAGTCTTTTTCGGTATAGTCAAATTGGGCTAGCTCCTGCAAAGGCAAGTAAATGCGCCCGCGCCGGGCATCTTCTCCCACATCCCGGAGAATATTGGTCAGTTGGTTGGCAATTCCCAACGCGATCGCTTCTTCCACCGGAGAAGATTGCAGTTGGTTTTGCCGCCAAGGGGCCCCGTCGCCGCTCAAATCGGTTCCCATAACATCCAGCGACATCAACCCTACCGTTCCTGCCACGCGATAGCAGTACAGCTTCAACTGTTCGAAGGTTTCGTAGCGCACCCGATGCAAATCCATGCGCTGTCCGGCAATCATATCTCGAAAAGGCTGGATGTTTAGGGAGAAACGCTGGATGGTATCCCACAACGCCAGATCGTAGATATCTTGGGGATGTCCGGCAAACGTTGCTTCCAGTTGCTCTTCCCAACGGTCCAAGCTTTCCGAGGTCGCAACCTCGGCATGGTGACCGTCCACCAACTCATCGCTGCGACGGCACCAAGCATAAATTGCCCAAATGGCACGCTGCTTGGCGGGGTTCATTAACAGCGTCCCTAAATAGAAGGTTTTGGCATACTTGGCGGTCACGTGGCGACATTGTTTGTAAGCTTCTTCCGGGGAAGCTTGGGTTTGGGTACTATCGCTTAATTGCAACATTAATGACGTCCCGCTCTGGGTAGGCATTCCGCTTTTCAAAGGCTTATCTTTATCTATTGTGGTTCCAAGCATCACCGAGCGAACGGAGATGGGGAGACTTCGCTGAGAGCGAAGCGGCTGTGCTAGCGCAGCCACGCCACTCTCTGGGGAAGCTCCCCTTGAGGATTAGGAGGATATGGCGTCCTGCTTTTGGGGCGCGGCTGTTACGGGTAAGTCTTCAGCGATCGCCCTTGCTGTCAGCTTACCAGATAGGACAGCACCTTCCATACTGGCCAAATACTTCTGCATGGTAAAATCCCCAGCCAGATAGAAATTGGCGATGGGGGTGCGCTGGTTAGGTCGGTAGGCTTGCCGCCCCGGCGTGGCTTTGTAAACCGAACGCGGCGTTTTCACCACGTGGTACTTGCGCAGTTGGGCGCGGTTCTCCCCGGTAAAATGTTGGGGAAACAGCTTTTGCAGCTCTTCCATGGTAGCGTTAATAATCTCCTCATCGGACCGACCAATCCATTCGGCGGCAGGGGCCAAAACCAGCTCCAACATGGACCGGTCTGGGTCGGCATAGCCGCGACAAGTATTGCTCATATCAGCGTACACGCTCAACAGGGAGGAGCGAGAAAACAACAGATGGTCGATATCCGTGAGTTTGCGGTCGAACCACAGGTGGAGGTTAATCACCGGGACCCCTTGCAGTCCATCCAGTTTTTGGAAATAGGGTAGCTCTCGCCACGGCTGCGGTAGCAACAGTTTGAGCGGGTCCACTGGCAACGCCGAAACATAGGCATCGGCAGTGATTTCTTCATCCGACGCTCCGTCCAATCCCCGGATGAAAAATCCCCGCACGGTGCCATCGTCGTTTAATAAAATTTCTTTGAGAGGGGCGCGCAATCGGACTTGCCCGCCGCGTTGGGTAATATAGTCGATTAAAGGCTGGCACAACCGCTCGGTGGGAGAACCATCCAAAAAGGCCATTTTGGACCCGTTTTTTTCCTGTAGAAAGCGATTGAGGGCGGTTAGCAAGATGGTGGCGGAAATTTCATCCGGTCCAATAAAATTGAGCGCCTTGGACATGGCGATGAACACTTCCTGGTTGACGCGGGTGGGGATGTTTTGCTTTTGCAGCCACTGCGTCCAGGAATAGCTGTCCATCTCTTCTACGTATTTCTGACCCCGAATCATGGCGGGAATCAGCCCCAACCCGAAGCGGATTTTTTCTCCCCAACTCAGCATATCGTTATTGCGTAGAATGGCGATAATGCCGTTGATGGGGGCAGGTAGGTTGGGAAAGTCAAACCGGGAATACGTTCCGGGCTGTTCGGGCTGGTTGAAGATCATGGTGTGCTGCTTCCACTGCAGCCGATCTTCGATACCCAGTTCGCCGAACAGTTGCAGCATGTTGGGATAAGCACCGAAAAAGATATGCAGACCGGTTTCGTACCAGTCTCCGTCCTTATCTTTGAAAGCTGCTACTTTGCCGCCGGGAACGTCGCTCCGTTCGATAACAATGGGGGTATGCCCGGCATCTGCCAGGTATTTGGCACAGGCAAGACCTGCCAGACCAGCTCCCGCGATCGCAACTCGCATGTGAATAGAAAACCCTTATCGTTGTCTGAGTGTTGGCTGTTTCTTATTATATTTTGCAATCTGTTACATTTTGCTGCAATCGGTGAAAAGGAGTTTCGACCAAAACCATCGTTGTTATTCAGAATTGGTTATAGCGGGGAGCAAATATTGGGTGAGGGTGAAGGCATCGACCCCCATTTCCGTACGTTCGCTGGCCGCTTTTTCACCGGCGAGGGCATGCCACCAAACGGCGGTGGGAACGCAGGGTTCGATCGCTTTCGATTGGGCAACTCCGTGGGCGACCAATCCCCCCAGCAATCCGGTGAGGACATCGCCGCTGCCACCGCGGGCTAAAGCAGGGGTACTGTGGGGGTTTAAAAAGACTTGACCGTTGGGATAGGCGGTGACCGTACGGGCCCCTTTGAGGACGATCGTGGCACCGGTGGTTTGGGCGGCTTTTTGGGCGGCGATTATGCGATCGCGTTCTAGTTCGTCGGTTAAATCGGGAAATAGGCGTTTGAATTCGCCGGGGTGGGGCGTCAAGATGGTGGCAGCCGTTCGCGCTTGCAGCCACTGGTAGCTACCCAGTTGCGCCAAAACATTCAACCCATCGGCATCCACCACCATGGGGCGATCGCTTTTGAGCATTTCTTGCACCAGATTGCTGGCGTTGGGAGTCAATCCCGGTCCGATGGCGATCGCTTGGTATTTGCCTGCTCCTACCTTCTCCAGCAAATTTGGATCGGCGGTAGCAGCACCAGTATCTGCGTCTTCGGGAAGTCCCACCACCAACGCTTCCGGAATTTGAGCGCTCAACCACAGTTGCAACGATTGGGGCACGGCCATGCTCAACATGCCCACACCGCTATGACGTGCCCCCAAACCAGCCAAAATCGGCGCACCGGTATACTGGCGGGAACCGCACACCAACAGCAAATGCCCCATTTGATACTTGTGGGCAGCTTGGGGTCGTTGCAGGGGCAGATGCATGTCCCCCAAATTGGGGGTAAATAGCCGCAGGGCCGGGGGGTGGCCCAATACGGTTTCAAAACTTGCTTCCGGCAAACCAATATCGATCAGTTCCGCCCGACCCACATAAGCCAGCGCTCGGTCTTGGAAGAAAGCTGGTTTCCAAACCCCCAGACAAAACGTCCGCGCGGCGCGAATGGCTTCTTTTAGGGGTTCGCCGGTATCGGTGTGCAAACCGGCGGGCATATCGATGCTGGCGATGGGTTGGGGCCACTGATTCACCTGGGCGATCGCTTGGGCGTAGGGGTCGCGCACGGTTTTGGTCATGCCAAAGCCAAACAGACCATCCACCAAAAACTCGCATTCGCGCAGGGGAAAAAGATCGTCATACTCTTGAATCCCCAAATATTTGGCATATTGGGCGTGGGCCGCAGGCAGGTCTTTCAGTTTGCTGCCCGGGCGGTGGAGGCGGACTTGGTAGCCCTGTAGGTGCAATTCCCGCGCTACCACCAAAGCATCGCCACCGTTGTGACCGGGTCCGATCAAGACACCAACACGGGGATAGGCGGTGAGGGGGTAGAGGATTTGGATGCGCTGGGCAACCCGAACGGCGGCTTTTTCCATTAGGGCTGCCACGGGCATCCCAGCGTCAAAAGCTTGCTGTTCGATGGAGCGCACTTGTTGGGCGGTGGCGACCAGTTGCTGCAAGAGTTCCGAGCGCATAAGTATTGGATTGGTGGTGGGCATCAGGGGAGCTTCTAGAGGAGGGGCAACCGCAACCCTTCCCGCGCCAGTAAAGCGTTGGGAAAAGCTGCTTTGGTTTTGACCTCGATCTCGTCTAGAAACTCGTCGGAGTGGGTGGGTTCGTGGTGGAAAATCACCAACTGTCCCACGTTGGCAGCTTCGGCTATTTTGACCGCTTCCTGCCAGGTGGAATGCCCCCAACCGATCCGCGGCGATTTGGGATGGTGGTATTCTTCGTCGGTGTACATGGCGTCGTAAATCAAAATGTCCGCATCCTGGGCTAAATGCAAGACGTTTTCATCCAAGCGATCGCTGAAATGTTCGGTATCGGTGCAGTAAAACACCGTTTTCCCTTGCCACGTCACCCGATATCCCATAGCGCCGTTGGGATGGTTGAGCGCTCCCGTCTCAATTTCTATACCATCAAAGGTATTTTTCGTACCACAGGGAAATTCATAAAACTTCATATCCGCCTGCATGAGGCCGTTTAAAGGGACCGGCGAGTTAGGATGCAGTACCCGCTCCATAAAATGCTGCTCCATAGAAGGATTGTCCTTGGGAACGGCACCATGAATGTGCAGGCAATTGCCAGTTTGAAAGGCAGGCGTAAAAAACGGAAATCCCTGAATGTGGTCCCAGTGGTAGTGGGTAAAAAACAGGTACAGTTCTTGGGGCCCCTGTTTGGCAAGATGCTTGCCAAGGTTCTGAATGCCCGTTCCCGCATCAAAAATCAAGCACTTGCCAGCCACCTGCATCTGCACGCAGGAGGTATTGCCACCGTAACGGACGGTTTCCTTGCCAGGAACGGGAATGCTGCCGCGAACGCCCCAGAATTGAACGAAAAAGCGGTGGTCGTGAGAAGTTTCCATAAGTCGTCTCTGCTGGACACAGGGCAACAGGCTCAATGGTGCCAGAAAGGCTCAATCGTGCCAGTTTCCATGTTATCCTACTCATTAGCCATACCAAGAGGCGGCACGTCGATGACCCCAAGCACCTTTACCAAAAATTTATAATAGGGTTTGGGAAAAGTCCTTAAAAGGATTCTGGTAACTGGCACTGAGCCTGTTGGCGCAGCAGGTGGTCGCACAACACCAAAGCCACCATAGCTTCCACCATGGGGACCGCTCTGGGCAAAACGCAAGGATCGTGGCGACCGCGGGCTGCCAAAGTGGTTTCCTCGCCTGTGGTGGTGACTGTTTGCTGTTCTTTGCGAATGGTTGCTGTGGGTTTGAACGCCGCGCGCAGCAAAATCGACTCACCGTTGCTAATACCCCCTTGGATGCCCCCGGAACGATTGGTACGGGTACGGAGGTTGCCGGCTGCATCTGTATAAAACTCGTCGTTGTGCTGGCTGCCGGTGAGAGTGGTACCAGCAAAGCCAGAGCCAATTTCAAACCCTTTGCTCGCTGGTAGGGACATAATTCCTTTGGCGAGGTCCGCTTCCAACTTATCAAACACCGGCACTCCCAAACCTTTGGGAACGTTGCGCGCCACGCATTCCACCACGCCGCCAATAGAATCTCCCTGACGGCGAATTTGGTCGATGAGATCTACCATTTTTTGGGCGCATTCGGCATCCGGGCAGCGGACCATGTTGCTTTCTACCTGCTCTGGGGTCACCCGATCGCTCTCCACCATCGCTTCCAAATGCTGGATGCGTTTCACGTAGCCCACAATTTCCACACCAGCAACTTGCTGTAAAATCTTCTTCGCGATCGCACCCGCTGCCACGCGACCGATGGTTTCCCTTGCTGAAGAACGACCGCCACCTGCCCAATTGCGAATGCCGTATTTCGCATCGTAGGTAGCATCCGCATGGGAAGGACGGTATTTTTCCGCCATTTCCTGGTAATCCACTGGACGTGCATCCTTATTTCTTACCAAAATACTGATGGGAGTTCCCAGGGTTTGTCCTTGAAACACCCCTGAAAGAATTTCGCAAGTATCCGTTTCCCGACGCGGTGTTGTAATTTTACTTTGTCCCGGTCGCCGGCGGTCCAATTCTTTTTGAATCTCTTCCTCACAAATAGGAATGCGTGGCGGACATCCGTCCAAAACCACGCCAACACCACCACCGTGGGATTCGCCAAACGTTGTAATCCGAAATAAATGCCCAAATGTATTGCCCATAAAGCCTATCCATCAAGCAGGAATCGAGAGCTTTCGTATTTTAACAGCCACTGGCATTGTTTGGTTGTTGGGCAATTGGGCATCGGGGCATGGGAGAGAAAAATAAATTTATTTCCTAAATCTCCCACCCTTGACCGCTCCTAGGAATTACGACCGACCTCGACCACCCCCAACATATTACTGTCAGAAGGCAATTTGGGGGCCCAGATGCCGCCAGAAAATAGCTGCGGTTGCCGTTGGTTGGCATAGACGGGGAAGACCTTGCGCACTTCGGCAGCCACTTCCACCGTTTTGGCATCGTAAGTGCGAGTGGCTAGTTTGGGATAAACGCCAATGCCGATAATGGGTAGCAACAAGCACATCGCGATCGCTACTTCCCGGGGTTTGGCATCCTGCCACAGGATCTCCACAGAGGTTTTCTCCTTACCGTAAAACACCTGCCGCAGCATAGAAAGCAGATATACCGGCGTAGCAATCAACCCTACCGCCGCCAGCAAAATCGTCACCGTCTTGAAAGAACTGCTAAAGAAGTCGCTGTTAGCAACCCCTACAAATACCGTCAGTTCCCCAATAAAACCGCTCATTCCCGGCAAAGCCAGGGATGCCATCGCAGCAGCGGTAAACAAAGCAAAGGCCTTGGGCATATTTTTCGCCAAACCACCCATTTCATCCATCGCCAAGGTATGGGTGCGATCGTAGGTAACCCCCGCCAGGAAAAACAGCATCGCCGCAATCAACCCGTGGGAAATCATCTGCATCATAGCGCCGTTAACGCCCACATCCGTTAGGGAACCAATGCCCAACACCACAAATCCCATATGGGAAATAGAAGAACTCGCCAAACGCCGCTTCATATTCGTGTGGGCAAACGCCGTTAGGGCACCATAGATAATGTTGACAATTCCTAAGACCACCAAAATCGGTGCAAAATACAAATGGGCGTTGGGCAGCAACTCCATATTGAAGCGAATTAAAGCATAACCACCCATTTTCAGCAGCACACCCGCCAAAATCATGGAAACCGGTGCAGAAGCCTCTCCGTGGGCGTCAGGTAGCCAAGTATGCAGCGGGAAAATCGGCAGTTTGACGCCAAAGGAAATTAAAAATCCGGCATATGCCAGCAGTTCTAACAGTAAGGGATAATTTTTCCCTCCTAAAGCGGCAATATCGAGGGTGAAGGTATCCCCAGAGAAGGCCAAACCCAAACCAGCAACGAGAATGAACAGGGATGCAAAAGCGGTATATAAAATAAATTTGGTGGCAGCGTACTGACGCTTCGGACCTCCCCAAATGGAAATCAGCAGGTAGGCGGGCACCAGCTCAATTTCCCACATGAAGAAGAATAACAACAAATCTTGTGCTAAGAAGACACCCATTTGGGCACTGTATAAAATCAGCGCTAGCAGGTAAAATAGACGAGGTTTGGTGTTGACTTGCCATGCCGCCCAGATAGCAAGGGTATTGATAATAGCGGTTAGCAAAACCAGGGGCATGGACAAACCATCCATCGCTAGGGACCAGTGAAAACCAACTTGCGGGACCCAAGCGTAGCTTTCTGCAAGTTGGTATCCGGTGTTTTGAAAGTTGTATCCTTGCCAAACGGCACCAACGGTTAAACCGAGTTCTACCAAGCTGGTGCCTAAAGCGTACCAGCGCACGCTTTCCGTTTCGGATTTGCCAAGCAAGGGGATAAAAGCAGCTGCGATTAGGGGAAATAGAACAATCGCGCTTAGCCAAGGAAATTCGTTTGCCATCATTGCCAATTAAGAATAAATACCTATGCGTATAGGTTCATTGTATGAACTTTGATGAACTTTGGAAAAGAATTATGGGCAACTATTAGTTTTTCGGAAACAATGCTTTCTATTTCTTTAGATTTTTTAATATTCGCTTTAGGTTTTGGTGGTTTCATTTTTTTTTGATAAAAAGCTGAGAATCGCAGCTAGCCCAGACAAACCAGGAAACAATCTTTTGAACAAAAAATAAAAACCGCAAATTCTCTATTTTTCAGCAATTTTAAGCCGTAAAGACAAAATTTCCGGCACTTTGGACTGACGAAACTGCCTGCCCACGATTTCCCAAAAAATTAATATTATCAAAACAAATCTTAATGAAAAATGCCTGTTATTGCATTAACCTCTTCAATGGAAAAAGTGGAAAATCTTTATAGGTACGATCGGTTGGTTCCTGCAGGATACATCCCTTCTATCTTTGGTTTTGCAAAAAAATACCCAGCGATCGCTCATTGCTGTTGGGCAACCTATTGAATAGATTGATTGATAGCCTGGGAAGTCCTCACCTGCGTAGAAGTGATTTCGGCAATTTCTCCTACCAAGTGATACGAAATCCGATATTACTAAACCACAAACATAACCCGAACCGTCCCCCTTTACAAAGGGGACAACAGGGGGTTCTGACCCGCTTGCACGATCGGGGCTTTCCAGTACGGATTTGGTATGACGCACCTGTGCCATCAAATAAGTCACCTGCGTTAGCTGCTGGCAAGTTTGGCGGACCACCAAAGTCACCGAACCCACCTCACGTTAACCCAAGAAAAGTTTACGCTCTGCAGGAGGGAAGACAGAGTTGGTTTATCCTTGTGGGACTTCTAGCTTTGCTTTTGATGGCAGTGGAAAAGTTATACCATTTCCTTAATAATCTGCAAGCAATAATAGAGGCATTTTTGTAGGGGAGGCAACCCATGAGTAGGGGGGCAACGCGTGAGCGCCCCTACCAGGGCAATTGGCCAATTCCATATAATCGTTCTGTTTCAGAAATGGTATTAACCGCAGCAAAAAATCACTCCCTAGCTACGTTTCCTAGTGGCAAACAATATAAATGCGATCTATCAGCTCGTTACAACATCGGTACTAGAGCTTGGGCTCAGACATTAAAACTGACTCGCAGAAATGACAGTCCGTGGGATGATGGCAAAAGTTCCTCATCCAAATGGCGAACTCCCGTTCCTCTATCTGCTCTTTGGCATAGAGAAGCCGAGGGACTGTCATCTGAGGAAACCTCAGATATTTATACGCCCCGTCCGACTACAGCAACGTCAGGAGCTTTGTCCAGGGTGAGTTCACGATCTGTTGTTGGTTCCCTTTTTCTCGTTTGTTAATTGCTTTTGGCGAGGGCACCTTGCGGATCGATGCCTAGAACTTTCACTTGGGCATTGATATTGTGTTTCTGCCAAGCGGAGGTCATGGCTACGGCAATATCGGCGGAGTGGTTGGGTGCAGATAAGGCCAGCAATGTGGGTCCGGCACCGCTGATAGCCAACCCATAGGCACCTGCTGCGATCGCGGCTTCTCGCACGTCTTGGTAACCGGGGATGAGGGATTGTCGGTAGGGTTGGTGCAGGCGATCGCGCATTCCCAACGATAACCAACTCTTGTTGGCTGTTTCCAAACCACGAATCAGCATTCCCAAACGAGAAGTATTGAAAATAGCGTCTTCACGGCGATACTGGCTGGGCAAAACCTCACGTGCTTCTTTGGTTGATACTTCAAAGTTCGGAATGGCTAGCACAGGAACAATTTGCGGGTGCCACCGGACATCGCACACATCCCAGTCCTCGCCACTACCAGCTACCAAACGACAGCCCCCCAGCAAAGCTGGTACCACGTTGTCAGGGTGCCCTTCAATAGCGATCGCCAGTTGCATCAATTGGGCAGTGGATAATGGCTGCCCCGCCAGTTCGTTGGCACCCATCAAACCACCCACAATGGCAGTGGCGGAACTTCCCAATCCCCTCGATAGAGGAAACCCCAGTTGAATGTCCAGGCGAATCGTTGGTGGGGTTTGTTGTAGGTGTTCGTAGAATTTGACGAAGGCGCGGTATGCCAAATTATCTTGACTAGTTTGGATGTTTTCCGCTTCTACGCCATTTACCGCAATCTCGACGTTATCGCTGTTGGTGACAGAAAAGGAAAACCGGTTGTTGAGGGTGAGAGCGGCACCCAAACAATCAAAACCGGGTCCAATATTGGCTGTGGTGGCGGGAACGGTAATGGTTGTGCTCATGCGGTGTGCGTTTTTGACCTACTTTGCTGGCGACAGCAGCCCTCTGAAAGCATCGCCAATCCATGGCTCATCCTATCAGAAAACGATCGCTATAGGAGGCGATCGCGCGGGATGGCTATCGATCCTATGGGTTGACAAAAAAGGAGCAAAATGATATACTGGTTATATGAAATAAGATAAGAAAAATTAAGAGCGGGGAAAAATTTTTCTCCCTATGCCAGGAAGGGGAACGGTTGGACTTAAAAAATCATTCGCTCAAACATCTAGGCTGCGCAAAAATAATTTAAAAGGGGCGATCGCCCCCACAGAATTTCTATAAAAAATTGCAAGAAATAAAAGCGATCGCCAGAGTAGATTCTTTTCCTTTTGTATCAAGTTTTTGATAACTTTTTGGTTCGGTTGGTGAATCTCTCAGCCATTTTGCCGAACGCGCACAAAGTAAGCCCCCCAGGAAATCGCTGCCTTCATACTCGTCGCATCGGCTATCCCTTGACCGGCAATATCAAACGCCGTGCCGTGGTCGGGGGAAGTGCGCACAAAAGGCAGCCCTACCGTGGTGTTCACAGCGCGATCGAAAGCCATTAGTTTCACCGGAATCAATCCCTGGTCGTGATACAAAGCCAGATAGGCATCGGCAGGAGTTTCCTGGGTTTGACCGTACCAAACCAACCCAGGTTTTACCCACATGGTATCCGGCGGTATGGGTCCCCATAAATCCATTTGGGGATATTGTTTTTGCTGTTTTTGCAACCAAGATACCATCCAGTCTTTTTCTTCGCTGCCGAGCTGTCCGTTTTCGCCGCTGTGGGGATTTAAACCAGCGATCGCAATGCTACCCTCGGTCATAGCAAAATCCTGTTGCAGGCAGGTAACCAACAAATCGAGTTTGGTGGTAAGCAAATCCGGCGTTAGCATGGTTGGTACTTGCTGTAAGGGAATATGGGTAGTTGCCAGCAGAGTTCGCAAAATCCAGCCGCTGTGGGGAGACTGCGCCACGAACAACATGCCAAATTGCTCCACCCCTGCCATGCTAGCTAAAAGTTCCGTTTGCCCAGGGTAAAAATATCCAGCTGCTTTCCAAGCTGACTTGGCAATGGGAGCGGTGACAATACCATGAAAGCGACCGGCAAGGGTTTCGCGCACTGCTGTTTGTAAATAGGCAAAACTCGCCGCACCGCTGGCTGCATTGCCCGTACCTAGTTGAATGTTGGTGCCAGTTTCGGGGGGCAGTTCGGGTTCAATGACTTCGATGCGATCCGGGTGTACAAGCGGTTGTGCGCTCTGATTCTGCAGTTGCCGGTACGACCGCCACAGTACTTCGCGCGATCCCACCAAAGCCACCTGGCAGCCACGCGCTACTTCAGGTTCAGCCAACGCTTTGAGCACCACTTCCGGACCAATTCCCGCCGGGTCGCCGATGGGAATGGCTAAACGCAGTGGAGAACTGGTGGCAGTGGAATTTGCAGCTGGTTTCGTTACGTTCAATGTCAATTCTGTTTCTGTTTGTTTACGATTTGTGATATTAAAGTAAAGATGGCGTCAACTGTTCTGCAAAGGAGAACCGAATCTTTATGGGTGAAGAAATTTTCAACGCTGCCTTGCTTTCTTTTGTCTTGGTTCCCGTGGGCTTGGTTGTCGGCTATATGTTGCTAAAAGCTGAAGGCAACGAGGAAGCATAAACGCTGGCAGCAGCCTCTAGTCCTCAGGTTCATCCAGGTGCTCGGCCACTTCTTTATAGAGGTTGAGCACGTGGTTGTCCTTGAGGCGGTAAAAGACTTTTCTGCCTTCCTTGCGATATCCAACCACCCGCAGCGATCGCAAAGCCCGCAGTTGGTGGGAAACCGCTGATTCGCTCATGTGTACGGCTCTGGCCAAGTCGCAAACGCACATTTCCTGCACCGCAAGTGCCGATAAAATCCGCAAGCGATTGGCATCCGCCAAAATACCAAAAAACTCTGCCATGCGCTGGGATTTCTCGATATTCAGCGTGTTTGCTGCGACCCGACGCATTTGTTCTGGGTCGGTATCGTGAATTTCGCTACAGGATTCGGGCAGCGTTTCCAATTGCTGGAAGCGATTGTGTAGGTGGGACATCTTTACAACTCACAAATAACGGCGATACAGTTCGTCTTTTACAAGCTTGTATGTACCATTGTATGCCGAAGCTGCGATGCTCGGATTTTCGGTTGGCCAGCAATTCTGAGTATTTTTCAGCAAAAATGTAAACTTTTGTGTACGAAATGAGAAGACTTCTGATACTCTATAGAAGAGTGTTTTAAAATATAGCCATTAAATCTGCATGAGTATAATATTTGTTGTAGGAGCTACCGGCACCCTGGGAAGGCAGGTTGCCCGCCGGGCTCTGGATGAAGGATATACAGTACGCTGCCTCGTAAGAAATTATAAAAGAGCTGCCTTTTTGAAGGAATGGGGCGCTGAGCTGGTTTTGGGAGATTTGTGCGACCCGCACACCCTACCCCCCGCCTTGGAAGGCGTCGATGCTGTCATCGATGCGGCCACCTCCCGCCCCACCGACTCCCTAACCATTAAAGAAGTGGACTGGGATGGGAAAGTAGCCCTCATCCAAGCCGCCAAGCAGGCAGGGGTGGAACGGTATATTTTCTTTTCTATTTTGAACGCCGAAAAATATCCCCAAGTCCCTTTAATGGAAATTAAGCGCTGCACGGAACGTTTTCTAGAAGAGTCGGGGTTGGATTACACCATTTTGCGTCCTTGTGGCTTTTTGCAAGGTCTCATTGGCCAATATGCCGTTCCCATTCTCGACCGCCAAGTGGTCTGGGTGACCAGCGAATCGGCACCCACCGCCTTTATGGACACCCAAGATATTGCCAAATTTGCGACGCGGGCGTTGCAGGTACCGGAAACCAAAAATCGCAGCTTTCCCGTCGTGGGTTCTCGGGCTTGGCAAGCCGGCGAAATTATCAATTTATGCGAGCAGCTGTCCGGGCAACAGGCGAAAGTTTCCCGGGTGCCGGTGAATTTTTTGCGGTTGGTGCGCCGCATTATGCGTTTTTTCCAGTGGGGATGGAATGCAGCCGACCGCCTGGCTTTTGTGGAAGTGCTGGCCAGCAACGAACCCTTTAGTGCCGACATGCAAGAAACTTACGCAGTCTTCGGTCTCGACCCCAAAGACATGACCACCCTGGAGTCCTACCTGCAAGAATACTTCAACCGGATTATGAAGAAATTGCGGGAGTTGAACTACGATTTGGACAAAGCCAAGTCCCGAGATAAAAAACGGGTTCCCTTTTAAAAACCCCTCCCTGGAAAACCCCATAGGGAATCGAAGCGCGATCGCTATGCCCGTGGTAGAATAAACGACAAACGTACGTAGGTAGGATTTGGGGCTCGGTTCGCCCGTTCGCCTTGCCGGACGTGTGGTAGAACCAACCAACACGCTACCTGCAGCTAGATGGTTTGTTTGGCGATCGCCAATTTCGTGAGGCGCGATCGCGGCGATCTAGCTTCAAACGTGCAGTGCAGACAGTCAACCTACTTTGGATAGTCAAGCGTGCCCAAAGCAGGCATTATATACAACGACGCCAAACCAGTAGCTTCCCGTAGCGCTGAAGAACTTAAACAAAAACTTGCAGACAGCGGCTGGGAAGTTTACGTAGCCACGGGGTCTGGTGGTTTGCTGGGGTATTCCAGCCCCGAAAAACCCATGTGCCATACCCCCATTGATTCGCTAGCTCCTCCTGGATTTGACGACGAGATGACATTCGCCGTCGTGCTGGGGGGAGACGGTACCGTTTTATCAGCCTTTCGGCAGGTTGCTTGTCACGATATTCCCCTGCTAACGGTGAATACCGGGCACATGGGCTTTTTAACAGAAGCATACCTGCAGCAACTCCCAGAGCTCATCGAACAAGTGCTGACCGGGGACTACAAAATCGAGTCGCGTACCATGCTCACCGTACAGGTGTTTCGCGACGAAACTCTGGTATGGGAAGCCCTCTGCCTCAACGAAATGGTCATCCACCGGGAACCCCTCACTAGCATGTGCCATTTTGAAATCGAAGTGGGACATCACGCCCCGGTCGATATTGCTGCCGATGGTGTAATTTTGTCCACCCCCACTGGCTCCACGGCTTACTCCTTAAGCGCTGGCGGTCCCGTCATTACTCCAGAGGTGCCTGTTTTGCAATTGGTTCCCATTTGCCCCCACTCTCTAGCTTCGCGGGCTTTGGTTTTTTCCGATCGCGAACCAGTGACCATCTTCTCTGCCAATACCCATCCGTTGATGATGGTGGTTGATGGCAATGCAGGTTGTTATGTTTTACCGGAAGACCGCATGCGGGTCACTCGCTCGGAGCACATGGCTCATTTTATTCGGATACAACCGCCGGAATTTTTCCGCGTCTTGCGGGAAAAACTGGGATGGGGATTGCCCCATATCGCCAAACCCACTTCTGTGGAACTTCCTTAACTTCCTCCAAGAAAACCCATTTCGCCGATCGCTATGCAAAACGATAGTCGTGCTTGCGTTCTTGTGGTCGTAGCCGATGAGATGCTTTCCCAGCGGGTTGGTCTCGATCTGCAAGAAGCTGGATACAACCCGGTTTTGGCTGGCGATATCCATAACGGCTGCGATCGCGTTCGCCAAAATCCTGTGGAGTTGGTGGTGGTGGACCAAGCCCTAGGCAGCGAATCTGGCTTGGATTTCTGCCGCCAGTTGCGTTTTTTGGGCTATTCCGGTCCCGCCCTCTTGTTGATGGCCCACGATACAGTGGCCGAACGGGTGGCTTGCTTGGAAGCAGGCGCTGACGATTACTGTATCAAGCCTTACCGCACGGAAACTTTTCTAAATTTGGTCCGTCTGTATCTCCAACCCGACAGCTACGGGAGCGAACACTTACGCTTTGGCGATTTAACCCTGGATCTGTCCAACCGCAAAGCCATTCGCAACGGGCAAGAAATTGACCTGACGGCAAAGGAATACGAGTTGCTTAAGTATTTAATGGAGCATCCGGGGGAAGTGCTTACCCGCGAGCAAATTTTGGAGCAAGTTTGGGGACACGATTTCACCGGAGAGTCCAATGTCATTGAAGTGTACGTGCGTTATTTGCGGTTGAAATTGGAAGATGAAGGGCAAAAGCGTTTGATTCAAACTGTGCGTGGGGTAGGATATGCATTGCGAGAAAACTAGCAGGGAAGAAATATGGTGCGTTGGCGCGTGGTTTCTACAGTGACGGTCGTGGCAACTGCCGCGATCGCGTTGGTTGCCTTTCGCAGCCAGGCAGATGGTGTTACTAGAGCGGTAGAGACGATCGATCGATCTCCCCTAGCGGGGATGGCTGCTATCAAAGAACAAAAAAAACAGGGGCAACAACTGCCGGTTACCGCTCGCATGCAGGTGGGAGACACAACGGTGGATTTGGAAGTGGCACAAACTGCCGAACAACGCCGCGTCGGGCTGATGTACCGGCGATCGCTACCGCGCAATCGGGGGATGTTGTTTCGGTTTGATTCCCCCCGGGTGGTGCGTTTTTGGATGAAAAATACCCTGATTCCTTTGGATATGATTTTCTTGCGCGACGGTCGAGTGGAAAAGGTGGTGGCAGAAGCCCCACCCTGCGATCGCCCTGTTTGCCCTACCTATGGGATGGAAGCAATTCCCATTAACCAAGTTATCGAATTGAACGCTGGTCGGGCTGCGGAGTTGGGCATTCAAGCAGGCGATCGCGTAAGGATAGAATTCTTAACACCATAACGCTCCTTCACAACCGAGGCAACCAACAGCATTTTCCTGAAGAAAAAGGAGAAAACTCGATTAAGCTGCCCATGTCCCACCATTGGGGGTGCCAGTTGTGAGGAAGCCATACATAGGTTAATAGAATTTATTAAAATTTTTATTTCCTACGCACAAATATACCTATACAGAAGCGCCTGGATCTGCTACGCTATATGGTTAATCGTACAAAAGTGCAGTTGTATAAACTTCGCAAACAACTGGGACACAGCGGCTTTGCTGACGGAGTAACGGCAAAATTCCCAAACAGCCAAGGCACATTGGGAACCGCGCTAGCTACTGGATCGAACTAGCTACAGAACGCTAGTTTTCCCAAGCCATCTTTCGCAGAAGTTGGAAGTAGCTAAAGGATTTTTTGGGTGTGAGGAACAGCCGCCGACCGTTTGAACCGAAATCCAACGTACATACACCCACAAAAATGTAGGGTAGTGCCCCCGTGCCTGCCCCTACAAGAAAGCAATTACGGGGAGTTTCCCCTACAGACAGATTGTGGTTTCCCGAGGTTGGATTTGGTATGACTTCTTTCGCCTGCAAAAAAGTTTTGCTATGCTGGCAGCCCTCAAAATTTCGTTCTTACTTGCTAGAGGCTGCTGCCAGATGCTGCTAGCCAGGGAAAGCATTTTTGCTGGGAGAAGATAGGCTGCGACGAGCGGCTACTGTGGTGTCGTGGTACTTGGTTGACCCCGTGCAAAGGTGGTCTGGTAGCGATCGCTATTTTCGGTTTTGGTTGGCAGTAGTTTCAACCAAGATCGCACTTGCCGGAAGCCAAGTGGCTGCCCTCGGACAGCCAGCCATTTAATTTCGCTGGTTTCGCAGAATATCCTACGCCGAATTGGGAACCTGGATAGGTACTTGCAGTACAGATGGTGTCTTGGAGATAGGGAAAACCAGGTGCAAGTAACCGATCCAGGCGATCGCGGCTTCTCCTTTATGATGGTATATATTTCGCTGCCAACATGGCTCTATTCATCTGTAGACAGGAGGAACTTTACCCGCAACGACAACAACAATAGTATTTCGATATTAGGAGGATGCGTCGTCATGACACCCAACCGATACGACCCGCTCATTGAATTTTTACAAGAAAACTTAGAACTATCCGATTCCGACCTAGCTATTGCTTTGCGTCATGCAGAACCCGACCCCGGTCCGTTACCCATGATTTTGTGGAAATACGGATTGGTAACCATCGAACAGTTGAACCAAATTTACGACTGGTTGGAAGGGAAAAAATAAATAGGGAGGGAAGGAACCCTGGTCCCTCCCTCGCCAGCAAGTGGCAGAAAACGAGCAACCGACGCTATGGCAAAACCTTGGCAGCCGCCGCCACACCAGCACCAGGCTGGAAACTATCGTGACCCAAAGCCAATAAAGCAGATTCAATAGCCGATAAAGTGGCGAGGATATCGCGATCGCTGATAAACCCTAAATGTCCGATGCGGAAGATTTTGCCTTTCAGCTGATTTTGGCCGCCAGCCAGCGCGATATCAAAGCGTTTCTTCACCAAAGAACGAATTTGTTCCGCTTCTACCGTCGCCGGTGCCACCGCCGTTGTTGCCGGACTGGTGCAATCGGAGGGCGCAAACAAAGGCAATCCCATCGCTTCCACCCCTGCGCGCGCGGCCGCACTCAAACGTTGGTGGCGAGCAAAAATATTTTCCAACCCTTCCGCTTGCATCATGTTTAAGGTCACTTGCAACGCATAAATCAAGTTCACCGGTGGCGTAAACGGGTTGCTATTTTTGGCAGCACTCTTGCTGTAAGGACCCAAATCCAAATAAAAACGGGGGCATTGGGCTTGTTTGTAAGCTTCCCAAGCCCGATCGCTGACACTTACAAAGCCCAACCCAGGGGGAATCATATATCCTTTTTGGGAACCAGAAGCCACCACATCCAAGCCCCATTCGTCTACGGGAACATTGACGCATCCCAAGCTGGTGACCGCATCCACCATAATTAGGGCTTGCCCGTGCTGTTTTACATAGCGGTTAATGGTTTCCAGGTCGTTGAGAACCCCCGTAGAGGTTTCGCTATGGGTAACGATGACCGCTTTAATTTCTTTATTGGTGTCGCTGCTTAACCGCTTCTGAAAAGCCTCTGGATCCAGGGGTTTGCCCCACTCCGCCGTAATTTTTTCTACATTTAAATTATAGGCTTGGCATACTTCAGCCCAACGTTCGCTAAACTTTCCGTTACATCCCACCAAAACGCGATCGCCGGGACTTAAAAAATTGATAATTCCAGCTTCCATCGCCCCAGTACCGCTGGCTGTCAGCACCAGGACATCGTTTTGGGTTTGGTGCAACCATTTGAGACCGGCCGTCACCTTGCCCATAATTTCCGAAAACTCCCCACTCCGGTGGCCAATGGGGTGTTTCCCCATAGCCAACAGTGCTTTCTCCGGCACTGGTGTGGGACCGGGAATCATCAACATGTGTTTATCTTCCATTATTCCTTCCTGATATCTACACGTCTTGGCTCAACCAACATCCCACCCACAGCGATAAGCTAGCAACCTGTGGTTTACTCTGACTTATCCCCATGAAGAGACCAGCGATATTCAAAAGCAATCTTGTCTCGTTGGCAGGACTCCTCAAGTCGTTTTTGTTGGGATAGAGCCTTGCGAACGGTCGCGATGAGTTCCAGTACCTGTTCTCGATAGGGCGATTCGTATCCCAAGGCCCTAGCCGTCTGCTGTTCCAACAGTTGCAGCAACAACTCGTAATGAATATGAGAAGGTAGGGGAACCGGGTGGGCAAAGGTTTTTTCAATCATGCGCGATCCGTTCTGTGGTTGTTGGGGTCGGCATTTGAGGGAAATTTTGACTGTTTCACAACTAACAACGCCTTCCCCAACAGCAACCATTGACTACTTTACACTGAATTCTATCTTTTTGGTTAGCTTCTGTAGGCAGAACCTTCCTTGGAACCAGCCATCAAATTTTGTAACGCCACCTGTGGGTCTGGCTGCTTCACCAGAGATTCGCCCACCAAAACCGCATTGGCCCCTGCTGCCGCTACCTGTTGCAAATCGTCGTTGGTATACAATCCTGATTCGCTCACCACGGCAATCTGACGTTGTTGGAGCGCTGGCTGGCGTTGGGCCAGCAATTGACTGGTGGTTTCCAAACCAACGGAAAAATCCTCCAGATTGCGATTGTTTATCCCAATCAGCGCCACCCCTTCCAAAGCCAACACCCGGTCGAGCTCTTCCAGAGTATGCACTTCCACCAAAGCCGTCATGCCCAAAACCTTGACAATTTTGAGGAAATATCGTAAATCCTTATCGGGTAAAATCGCTGCAATGAGCAAAACCGCATCGGCACCATGCCGGCGCGCCCAGTAAATTTGATAGGGATAGATAATAAATTCTTTGCACAGCAGAGGTAACGCCACCGCCGCTCGGATGGAGACCAGGTTTTCAAAACTCCCTTGGAAAAATTTGCTGTCGGTGAGTACGGAAATACAGCTGGCCCCCCCCTGTTGGTAGGCCGTGGCTATGGCAACCGGGTCAAAATCTTCTCGCATCACCCCTTTGCTGGGAGAGGCTTTTTTGACCTCAGCAATGACCGCCGGTGTGGTGGCACTGCGGCGCAGGGCACCCACAAAATCGCGTACTGGCGGCGCATTCCGCACTTCGTTTTTTAATTGCAAAAATGGTAGGCGCTCCCGCAGGGCATCCACTTCTTTTTCCTTGTGCCAAACAATGGCTTCGAGAATATTTTGCGGCTTTTCTCTGTCGTGCCCCACGTAAAATTGGAGGTTTTTAACATCAACTGTGGGGCGCGTTGGACGGCGGCGAATTTCCATTTTTATTTGCGTTCTCAAAAGAGTTAACCATAAAAAGAGTAGGTACCTGGGAGAAATCCCCGTTCTTTGGGATCCTCCCTCTGCCGAACGGCTATAGCCGCGATCGCTTCCCAACGAACAAGCCTACAAGCTGGCCCGCGCCCGTTTGTAAGCCTCATCCAACACTTCCGAAAGCGTGGGATGGGTATGTACCAAAAAGGCCAAGTCTTTCACCGATTGGCGGTTGGCGATCGCGTGGGCGGCTTCTTGAATCAAATCGGAAGCATGGGGACCGACAATGTGGGCACCCAGCACTTCCCCCGTATCTTTACGATAAATCAATTTCGCCAACCCTTCAGCATCACCATCCGCCAAAGCTTTGGAATTGGCCCGAAAATAAGAACGCACCGACCCCACGTCAAATCCTTCCGTTTTGCCCACCTCTTTGGCATCGGGTTCGGTCAGTCCCACAAACCCAATTTCGGGGTGGGTAAAGGCGGCTGCGGGAATGCTGCGATAGTCCACTGTGCGATCGCGACCGCAAATGGTTTCTACCACCGCTACCCCTTGGGAAGAAGCCGTATGAGCCAGCATCATTTTCCCCGTGGCATCCCCAATCGCCCATAAATGGGGAACGGTTTCGCCATTGTTCACCACGCCCAAATAATCGTTCACTGGAATAAAACCGCGCTTGTCCGTTTCTACACCCACCGATTCCAATCCCAAATCCTTGGTATCGGGCAGGCGACCGGTAGCCACCAAACAGGCGTCTACTTCCAATACCTCTTCCACTTCTTTGGTTTGTGCATCTGCCAATTCGATCGCCACCGGCGACCCGGGGGTGACTTTTTTGGCGAGTTTGGCAACGCGGGTTTCAATATCTCTCGGTTTGATTAAAACGCGCTGGGCATGTTTGGCAATATCGGGGTCAAAAGTAGGCATGAGGCGGTCCAGGGCTTCTACCATGGTAATTTCCGAGCCCAAAGCGGTATAAATATCGGCAAACTCCAAACCGATGTAACCGCTGCCAATAATTGCAATCCAGGAAGGCAGCCATTCCAATTTCAAGGCCTGGTCGCTGGTAAAGACCGTTTTGCCGTCCAACTCAATCCCCGGAGGTACGAACGGAATCGACCCCGTGGCTAAAATAATATCCCGAGCGCTCACGGTGCGATCGCCTGATTGGGTAGCCACCGTTACTTGCTGTTCGCCGGTCACTTGCCCCCGTCCGCGAATTACATCAACGCCCAGGCGTTCCAAACTTTTGCTTAAATCGCCGCGAATTTTACCGGCTAAATTTTGAGCGTGGTCCGCGATTGCTTGACGGTCGAAGCTAACATGACCTACTTGAATGCCCAATTCTTGCATGTGCTGGGCATCTTGTAATTCTCGTACGCGACCGGATGCGGAGAGCAAAGCTTTGGAGGGCACGCATCCACGGTTGACGCAAGTTCCTCCCATTTCTGCTGCTTCTACAACGGCGGTCTTCAAACCGCACTCCACAGCATGCAAGGCAGCACCATGGCCGCCTACGCCAGCTCCAATAATGACAAGGTCGTAATCAAAAGTCACGGCAATCTCCTCGTAACGCGCTGCTGCCCCTTTTTCTTCCCTTCCCCAACGCGATCGCGCTTTTTACCGGGGAATCGGAAGGGAATTTCCGCTTATTCTACCATGTTGTTTCCATGGATACACAAACAACGATTGATTGTGGGAATACTGGACCAGGAAGTCTCTCAATTGCTATAGAATTGCACTAGTGGGAAACAAATCTTTGCATATCAACTGATTTTTTGTCGCTAATTCTTCAATTTGTGGAAACCTTACAATAATAGAAGCAGCAATTATAAAGCTGGACGCATTTGCTTTATGGCTATACCAGAAGATCGTTATGATGGCGAATTCCCAGAGAATTCCTATACGCGTCGGACTGCTGAAGATGAATTTCGGCAGTCCCTCGACCAACTGGAATATCAGTTAGGCTGCCAAGAACCAGAAGACAGCGACCCCGAAGATCCGTCGGCTTCGGAAGCTTTTGATTCCCCGATACCAGAGGATTCTGACCAACCGGAAACAGCGGAGTTTAGTTTGCAGGCTTTGGAAGAGGCAGCCGCTGATATTGATGCGTATATGCGTTCTTTGAGGCAGGGGCAAGAATGATTGGTTTCCCGCTTTCTTGCCACTTGTCGGTAGCAACCAACAATCTATCAATATGGCAGCGAGAAGGTAGCAATGAAATTAAAAAAAAATTGATTTTTTCTGGGGGGACCGTTGGTTAGCGGTTCTGTTTTTGTCGCTTTCCTTCATACAAAATTAGGGCAGTGGCGATCGCAACGTTTAGAGATTCCACAGCGGCAGATAGGGGAATTTTTACCTGCCAGTGGGCGATCGCTTGCAGTTCGGCAGACAATCCTGCCCCTTCGTTGCCCAAAAGTACCAAAGTGGGCTGTGTATAGTCAATTTCCCAGTAAGTATGCTTGGCACCCGCGGTGGTAGCCACAATTTGCATGCCTTGCTGTCTGGCCGATTGGAGGGTTTCCACCAAATTCTCGCTGACACGCATGGGCAAACGAAACCACTGACCGGCGGTGGCGCGCAAAACTTTGGGATGTTCGCAGTCAACGCTATCGCCACTCAACCAAAGGCCGGCAGCTTCGGTGGCAGCAGCAGTACGAATGATGGTCCCCAAATTGCCAGGGTCTTGAATGGTTTCCAGTACCACCCCTATACCAGGAATCGGTAAGGTAGCCATGGGTCGATATTTGGGGGAAGCAGCAGCAACAATGCCGTCGGGATGGACGGTGGTCGCGATCGCTTCGAGAACCGCCTCCGAAACCGTCTCCACCCGCGCCGTTCCAGCCACCAGTTGCTGCCACAGATGCGGGTGATTTTCCTGCCACTGCGCCGTCGCACACACCACCGCCAAAGGATAGCGAAACGCGATCGCTTCCTGGAGCAAATGGGTGCCTTCCAACAAAAACCACCCCTGCTGCCGGCGACCCTTGGGTTGCTGTAACTTGCGCATTTGTTTGACCAAGGGATTTTGCAGGCTCGATAGCATAGGCGCGCGTCGCCACCTTGTCAAAAAAACGATCTTCTAGAACCATGTTCCCCAGCCAGGGGCTAGAATGCGGAACCCGGGACTTGAACCCGGAAGTTCTTGCGAACACTAGAACCTGAATCTAGCGCGTCTACCAATTCCGCCAGTTCCGCTTATTTTTACCGTCCAGTCCATCATTATATTTTCTATAAAACGCTCAACTTTGTCAACACCCAAGCCCAGAAATGAATTTTCTCAACGTAGCCAATCGCGAAAAGCAACGGCGAGATTCTGGGTGCGCATGGTAGTTTTCCGGAAAATACACCTAAATTTGGCGTATCTTTTGGGTACAATCAAAACCAAATTCCGCACCTAGTGTACGGCTTCGCTTGTTAAACCCACGTTGGAGGATAGAACCATTACCCCTGAAAATACCTCGGCTAACCAGCTTCCCCCACCACAACCAGACACATCGGTTCTGGAAATATGGGGTCAGTCTACTCTCGAGGGCCACGTTCGCATTAGCGGGGCTAAAAATGCCGCTCTCGCTATTATGGCAGGTACGCTTCTGTGTCCCCAACCATGTCGCTTGCACAACGTTCCCTCCCTGTTAGACGCCGCACGTATGGGGGAAGTCCTCACCTCATTAGGCGTCAAAATTCACCAAAGTGGAGACGCCTTAGACATCGACGCTCGTCACATCACTCAGTTCCAAGCGCCCTACGAACTAGTCAACCGACTGCGAGCCAGCTTTTTCATTATCGGTCCGCTGCTAGCACGGGTAGGTGTAGCTCAAGTCCCCTTGCCAGGAGGATGTGCCATTGGTGCCCGTCCAGTGGATTTCCACGTACGTGGCTTGCAAGCCATGGGGGCAGAAGTTCATATCAAACATGGTATGGTGCATGCCGCCATTCCCGGTTCCCGCCAGCGGCTGCAAGGTGCCAAAATTTATTTGGATTATCCCAGCGTTGGGGCAACCGAGACCTTGATGATGGCAGCCACCCTAGCAGAAGGAGAAACCATCATCGAAAATGCCGCCCAAGAACCGGAAGTGGAGGATTTGGCTAACTTCTGCCGTGCCATGGGAGCGCGCATCCGTGGTGCTGGAACCAAAACCCTGATCGTTAGCGGTGTTCCCCAACTGCACGGTGTGGAATACACGGTAATTCCCGATCGCATTGAAGCAGGAACCTTGTTGGTCGCCGGTGCCATTACCAGATCTAACTTGCAACTATCGCCAGTAATTCCGGAACATTTGGGAGCGGTCATTTCCAAACTGCAAACCATGGGCGTGCATATCGAACGACCAACCCCGAACTTTTTGCAGCTGCACGCCAGCGACGCCTTGCAAGCCACCGATATTGAAACCTTACCCTATCCGGGATTCCCTACCGATATGCAAGCGCAATTTATGGCTTTGCTCTCTTTGAGCAACGGTAGCAGCGCGATCGCGGAAACAGTTTTTGAAAATCGGTTGCGCCATGTAGCGGAATTAAAACGTATGGGGGCCGATATTCGCATTAAAGGCAATATTGCCATTGTTACCGGTGTCCCGCAACTTTCTGGTGCCCCCGTAACGGCAACGGATTTGCGAGCCTCAGCGGCTTTGGTGCTGGCAGGATTGGCAGCAGAAGGCAAAACCCTGTTGCGCGGCTTACACCATCTAGACCGAGGGTACGATAACTTGGAAGGGAAATTGAAACAAATCGGTGCCCAAATGAAACGCCAAAGCGAAGATAGCAGCGATCGCGCTGGGTTGGTGCAAACGGATGTAGCTGCCACTTAGCTAACAACGCCACTACAATAGAAAGGTAGGAACAGGGAAGAAGCACAACTAGGGGAGCGAACCACCCACTTCTTCCTCTACCTGGTTTGATGGTGACTCGTAAAGAGGCGATCGCTATGCCGGCGCAGGAAATGTCTACAAATATGCCTACAGAAAAAATTCAGCTGGTGGGGTTAAAAGCCCATCGATTTCGCCACCCCTTGGATTTGGAAGCTACCCAAGCCATGAGCCAAATTCCCGGCATCGATTGGCTAGTGCGTAGTTTGCTGGGCTCGGTGGGAGAAGAATATTTCTATTTAGATAATATTGCTTCTAGCATCTTGGTCGGCGAGCAACAACTGCCCCACCTGCACAATTTACTGTTGGATGCTTGTGCTTGCTTGGATTTAGAACCCCCCAACTTATACGTCAAGCAACACCCCGCTCCCAACGCCTATACCTTTGCCATGCGCGGGAAAAAGCCATTTGTGGTGTTGCACACCTCCCTCATGGAAATGCTCACCCCAGCAGAAATCCAAGCTGTCATTGCCCACGAGCTGGGTCATTTAAAATGCGAACATGGGGTATTTTTAACCCTCGCCAATTTGCTGGTATTGGCAGCCAATCAACTGCCCAATTGGGGCGCTTTGCTGGCAGAAGGAATGCAAGAACAAATTTTAGCGTGGTTGCGCTGTGCTGAATTTACCTGCGATCGCTCGGCGTTGCTAGCTACCCAAAACCCGCGCACCGTCATGTCGGTGTTAATGAAACTCGCCGGTGGTTCTCCCAGCTTATCGCAGCAGCTGAATTTGGATGCCTTCATTGCCCAAGCAAGAGCTTACGACGACATCGACCGCAGCGAACTGGGTGCCATGCTCAAGGAAATGCACGCTTCCCAGCTTACCCACCCAGTGCCCGTTTTGCGCGCCCGGGAAATTCAACGCTGGTCGGAAAGTCCTACCTATCTTTCCCTGCTCAAATCTTATCGTTGAATCGAAAAAAAATTGGCACAGGGGGTTGCGATTTAGCAGCTCCATCCTCTAGAATAGGAAATCCAGAAGGATAAATGGGCGAATGGCGAAACTGGTAGACGCGCTACACTCAAAATGTAGTGGCCTTACGGCCGTGAGAGTTCGAATCTCTCTTCGCCCATCAGTCTACCCAATCTAAAAACCAAAAATTTCTCTGTAAAGGAGAAAAACATCAAATGAGGCTTAAAAGCTGGGAATCTCCTCGCCGGCAAGGTAGGAACCACAAAGGTCGCAAAGGCACCGCCAGAGCCAAGCAACTCAAGAAAAAATATAAAATGCTGGCGCAAAAGCTAAAATCGCACAATCCGCAAAGGAAAGACAGGGAAGGAAGCAGCAGTTTCCTTCCCTTGTTTTTTGGGAGCATCTATAAACATAAAGATATTTTTCCATCCGAAATCCCCACAGTTTCCATCAATAGGCAATATCTAAGGAAAATTTGAAGATTGACCGAAAAATCCAGGAGAAGATTGCTACAATCTGGGTAAAATAGGCACCCAGCCGGTTACAGTCTAGAAATTGCTCACAAGCTGGCTGTTGGCACACCGTTGCTCGTTAACCATCTGAGACCAGATAAACTATAGGTACGAAAACTCTATAAAAGAGGGGAGATTTATGGCAAGCGCGCAGGAAACTTCCACCAACATGTATGACGACGAAAATTTGAACGAAGAATTGGAAGTCGTCAACTACGTAGACGAAATCGAAACCGTCATTGCCAGCATGGCAGCCGACCAAAAATACATGACAGGTCAAAGCGAAAGCGGCGACCATGCCTGGAAATTTAAATACGGTACTGTAGAAGTATACGTGCGACTGACCGGCGAAACGGAAGAAGATGTTCTCAGCGTTTGGTCTCCGGTTTTGACGTTGCCTGCCAACAAAGAAGCCGAACTGTTTCGTCGCTTGTTGGAGCTAAACTGGTCGAGTACTTTAGAAGCTTGTTACGCTCTGTTTGACAATCAAATTGTTGTCTTGTCGTCTCGCACAGTTGCCGATTTGAATCCGGGAGAAATTTCTCGGGCAATTACCATTGTAGCCACCATTGCCGACGACATGGACGAACCACTGCAAGAAGAATTTGGCAAAGCGTAAATCTGTTTCATGGCGCAAAAACCCTCTGTTTGGCGTTTGATTCCTTGGTTGAAAGCCTCCGGTCAGGTGCAAATGGCAATTGACCGGTGGCTTTTGCAGCAGCAAATTCAGGGTAGTAGCATGCCGACGCTGCGGTTTTATACCTGGTATCCACCGACGATTTCTTTGGGATACCACCAACGGTATTGGGATCGAGCGTGGAACGATATTCTTTATGAAGGGATTCCTTTGGATAGCGTGCGGCGACCCACCGGCGGTCGTGCTGTTTTGCATCAGGGTGATTTAACCTATGCTGTTGCTGTTCCCAGTATGGAAGGCAAAACTATGGAAATTTACCAGCATCTTTGTGAGTTTTTGATAGCTGGTTGGCGATCGCTTGGTGTATCTTTAGAATACGGACAAGCAGGGCGCAATTACATTCGCAACGATAACTGTTTTGCCACCAGTACGGGTGCCGATTTGGTATTGGAAAACGGCGCTAAATTTATTGGCAGTGCCCAGGTGCGCAAGGAAACATCGGTTTTGCAGCACGGTTCCATGCTGTTAAATCCCGATAAAGAGTTATTTGCAGAAGTTTTTGGACAAGATGCTATTGCTTCGCTTCCTGATTGGAAATTTATCGTTTCTCATGCCGAATCTCTGAAATCGAAAAGTTTTGAGAATGCGATCGCGATCGTTATCGACGCACTAACATCAGCCGCTGCCCGTTCTTTTGGTATAGAATTGGTGACGCAACCTTTATCAGAATCAGAATGGGTGGAAATTTTCCAATGGCAAACGCAATTCGACCGGTAGGGCAATCCCCCGTGCTTGCCCTTTTTGGGAATAACGCGATCGCTGACAACATACGAACACTGTACTAAAATATAGAGAGGCAAACACAGTCTGGATTGACTCTGGATATTGATTTTTCCGGTTCATCCGCGCTGCGAAGACCCGAATTCCTTGTAGTTTTCTCCTGCTACTTCTAGGTAAAATTTGGTTTTTCCCCGACATGGGGCAAGTAATTAATTGGTCTTTGGGAAACGAAAGAAAAAAGTGAAATTTTTTTCCACAATCTCCCCAAATATGGTATTTTGTTAGTAGACACTTTTAAATAATGGGAATAGATGCGATTTTCAAAACAAAGCCACTATTCCTATTATTTAGATTATAGGTCAAAATTCTCCCAAAATCAATCCCCAGTCGCCAAAAAATTTCATACGGCATCCGACATAGATAAACCGCGAAAGTGTCGCCACGTGAATTGGGGGCAACCACAGGGGGATTGCCCCTACAAAGGGGGCAACCACAGGGGGATTGCCCCTACAAAGAATTGCAATTTTTCATATCGAATTTGGTATCACTTGCCCCATTGTGGGATTTCAAAGGCAAAATCTGCGGAATGGGGGATGAAAATACTTAGCTAGTTATTTTTCGAGCCAAAAACTCGCGAATATAGCTGCTGGCATTTAAAAACCAATATTTATCGAACCCTTTGAAAAAGCTAGGAACCAGAGAACACCAAATGGTGCATCCTTCGCAAACTGGTAATTTTCCTTGAAGCTGGCGGTGTTTTTCCACAGTTGCCGATTGCCGATACAAATCGTAAAGATTGCCTTCGATGGGCAGGGAATCTTGGGCAAAATGGTAACAAGGTAGCAGCAGTTGGTTATCTGGGGAAATCGCGATCGCGGCATCGATGGCTTTGCAGCGGGGATTTTCGGTATCGTTGCCACCAGCTTGAATAAACGCCAACGCCGCACGGTTGTAGCCGACATTGGGAAACTTGCGGGCAATGTTCGCGATCGCATCTACAATATCGCCAGTGGGATTTTTGCTAGCATCGTAGGATTCGTGGGCAGTAAACGCGGGATTGAGCCAAACCCGCACCCCCAACTCCCGTGCCAAAGTCGCCACATCTGCCAAATTTTGGTAGTTTTGTGCGGTTACCGTATGGTTGAGAACGGGATATTCCCCCAAATCTCGGGCAATTTTTACCGATTCAATCACTTTATTGAATAGCGGCACTCCCCGTGATTGGTTGTGGGTGGTGGCATCGGCACCATCGAGGGAAAAATTGAGAAAATCCACCAAACCTTGCATTTCTCGTGCTTTTTGGGGATAGAGCATGGTATTGGTGGTCAAGCTGGTGGCAAAACCCAGTTGTTTGGCTTGGGCATAAATATCGGCTACATCCCGCCGCAACAGGGGTTCTCCCCCGGTAAAATCTACATATTTTACTCCCAAACGCCGCAAATCTCGCAAATTATCCCGAATGGTTGCCAAATCGGCTTCGGGAGGTGCCGGTTGTTGCCAGATATTGCAAAAATGACAGCGGGCGTTGCATCTGTAGGTTAAATAGTAGTTGGCAACGAGAGGAGCCATAAGGTTTTTACTAATGCTAGTGGTGGATCCTCTGTTGATTGTTTCTCCGATCGCGATCGCTGTCAACTCCCCTTGGGCTTTAGATTGACAAAATTCCCGATTGGTGGTACACTAATTATATAGAATTTTTTATAAGTTCCTGGTGCAAAGGAAAATTTTTTCCTTCCTGCCCGTTCGGGGAAACAGCAGTTTTTGCGGACGTTTCGCTCAAACATCTAGGCAGGGCAAAAATAGTAGAAATATTTGCGGGCAGGTTAGATGTTTGGGTTGGAGTGTCCCATTCAACTCCCCCTTTTTTACAGCGAGTCTCCTCGCTCTATGTATATTATACCTCAAAAATCCAATTTTGACGAGTCGTTGCGATCGCTGTTAGAAACGCCGGCGAGGTTGCCAGCGGCGATCGCTATTTTCCGTACAAGCAGATCCCTACCAGAAGAATCTGGTTCTGGCTGGAGAGAAGGTTCTCGACGCGCTACTTCCTTTTCCTTAATCCTTCCCGGACGGGAACAGAAAAAAATTTGACAAAATGAGATGATATTGGTATCTTAAAAGAATAACAAGTCTGGCTTAGCTAGGAAGCCAATTTTCCTTCATTTCTTTTTTCAAAATCAAAAAGGGAAATTTTTCAAACCCCCTAGCGGAGGGGAAGGTTCTATTCGAGGTTCCTTCGCTCAAACACCTAGGCAGGGCAAAAATAGTAGAAATATTTGCGGGCAGGTTAGATGTTTGGGTTGGAGTGTCTCATTCAACTCCCCCTTCTTTACAGCGAGTCTCCTCGCCCTATGTTATTATACCTCAAAAATCCAATTTTGACGAGTCGTTGCGATCGCTGTTAGAAACGCCGGCGAGGTTGCCAGCGGCGATCGCTATAATAATTGGTAATCACCGAATTATCGTGGGTATTGATGCTAACCTCCTGCAACGCCAAATCAGCAGGGAGTTGAAACAAACTAGGAAGCAAACTCGGGGTGAGAAACTGAGTTTTGACCGGAAAAGCCTCTGCATTGATTTGGGAAAAATCAAATGGCTGTGGCGTTGCCACCACAAATCCCCAAATTCCCAAACTGGGAACACTGGCTGTGTAGGGATAAGTAACAAATCCAGTCGCTTCTAGAGTTTTGGCAATGCAGGAAAATACCTTTGGCGTGAAAAACGGATTGGTAGCTTGGGTAGCAAAAACGCCGGTTGGCGATAAGCGATCGCGCACTGCCTGGTAAAATTCTCGGGTATAGACTTCGCTATTGCTTTGGCTGTCGGGTTCGGGAAGATTGGCAATAACGAGATCGAATGTAGATGCTGGCGGTGAAAGAGCATTTATTGTATCAACGTTGGTTTCGCCGTAGCGAATTTCCACCCGTGGGTCGTTCAAAACGGAATGATGGGTTTGCCGTAGGGGAGCATAGTTTGTGGCTACCTCAACCATCGCCGAATCGCGAACCATCAAGATAACCTGCTCTACCGATTCCCACTTCAAAATTTCTGATAGTGCCATGCCAGTTCCCCTTCCCAGCAACAAAACTCGCTGGGGAGATTTGGCAGCAATGGCGGCTGGATGGATGAGGGATTCGTAGTAGCGATAAGCGTCGGAGGTGGAAAACTGCAAATCGCCATCGATATACAATCGCAAGTCATCCCGTTCGCGGGTTAAGGCGATATCGTAGGAATTGGCGGCAATTTTGCGCACTACCGGCATATTGTAAGGATTTTTGCTTATGCGATCGCTAAAAGGCAAAGTTCCCAATGCCACAGCATACAGGAAAATCCCCAGCAATCCCCCACCCAACTGCCAACGCCACTGGTAAAAAAAGGAACGAGCCACAAAAACCGCCACACCAGCCGCCAATATGCCAATCAAAGCCGCAGTGGGAAAAATATCCAACCACGGTAGCAACAAAACCGGAATTGCCAACGCAGCTAGCAACGCCACCAAATAGGAAAGGGTAAAAATTTTGCTGGTGCGATATTCATGCAGGCGTTGGAAAATTCCCAAATCAGACAACCACGCCAGTTCCCCACCTACAATTGCCCCCAAAACCAGGGTAGCCAAGCACAATCCCCACCAAAACCCAAAATCAATAGCAAACAAAGCAAACAAAGCCAACGGCAACAGACCAGCCAGCAAAGCCAACCCATAGGTCATTCCCAGAAAATATTGCAGTTGCCTTTGCCAGGTAGCCGGTTTGAGAAAAGGATAGCTGTAGTTACCCACAGCCATCGCAGCCAAAAAACCAGTTACAACCATGCCGTAAGCCAAAGCTTCGCTGCCTAGCAGGTAGCTACTCAATCTTGCTAGGAGAAATTCCGTTGCTAAAGCCGTTCCCAAAGATCCAGCTGTCGTTACTAGCAATCGGTCTTGTTGCTTGAGAGGTTTCATAATTTTTGTTTTCATGGCGAGACGTGGATTTATTTGCCAAAACCAGACCCACCACCGCGAAATCCACCGTAGCCACTTCTGCCAGAAAAGTCCATCCAAAGAAAACTACCACCTCTACTGTAACTTTGCATGCAAGAGGCGAATACAAATAGAAATAGAACGGAAAAAATAAGGAGATTAGCAAGAGATCGAGCAGACATAAGATTCCATAGAACACATCAAATATAATAGACGAAATACGAACAAGGCATGGTTTAAATGCGATCGCGACCACCATCGCCACCGCCACCACCGCCACCATCGCCACCAATAACTGTAGCTACCTTGGGATGAGTAGGGGCACCTTTTTTTGGCGAACATGCTGCCTCCAATTCTCCAAATAAATTATCTATAAAATCAGGTAATTCGGAAAACTTAATTCTCTGATTTGAGCACTTGATACACCAAGTTTGTAAATAAAAATTTTCGCTTGCTGTTTTTCTATTGGCTGGCAGTTTTTTGACGATTTCTTTTAACTTTTTATTGGTAGTAATGTTAACAGCAAAAGCATAGGGAAGGTAGGATTCTAAAAAATTTGGCGAGAGTTGTCCGTTTTTCGCTCGATCTATTTCTTGCAGCAAGTACTTTTGAAAACCAGCAACTCGGTTGAGAAGTTCTCGACCTTCTGCTGTGGGTGCTCTCAAACTACGAACAACTGGAATAACAGCCATAATTACCATTAGACTGGCAACAATCGCAGGTAGCCAAACGTTTGCCGCCACCCATCCCATAAAGACCGCTAGAAAAATAGCAGACCAAATCATGTTCTCAGATTGTTTGTATTTTGGAAAAATTGAGTCTCTTAAAGTTCTTTGTATGTCTTCTTTGAAAGCATCTTTGGCATTACAAAAATGGTTCCAATAATAATGGGATAGCTGCTTGGATTTCGGACCAATTTTTAAAACTCCTAAAATTTTTTCTTCTTCTGAGGACAAAATTGCTTTGGGAGTTCGCTTGTGCAAGATAAATCCTTGCGATTTAAAAAATAAATTCTTGTATTCGTATTTTTCGATTTGAAAACCACCTTTAATAGCTGTACTGAGAAATCCAATAAAAAATAAAGTCTGCAAATCCGTATTTCTATGAAGATAAGCTACAGCAGCTGGAGATAAATTTCCGGGTGGTTCCGTGCAGTAAACAGGAGACTGTTTGGAAAAGCATAACGTTTGCTTTGCTGATAGCCAGACGCGCCGGCATATCCAAATCCAAACCAATAAGGGAATTAAAATAAACACGAACATGACAAAAATGGTTTTCATGAAAGCCATAATATTGATTTCTATAGGCAATTTTCCAGGTTTTCAATGCTAAAGGATGCTTTTATATATCTATATCCTTGGAGCAATCGAGCAACTGTGCTCAAGCTTTCTGAGAAGTTGAGCTGGCGGATAGTTCTAGAGAGAAATGTACCATCATTTGCTATATAGGAGATATGGCTTTTACTTGGTTGCCCTTTATTTTATAACTCATACAAGCATATGGCGAACTGCGATCGCTCATTATTTGCGATTGAATAAAAAAAACATCTCGTTCGGACAGGATTACATTGTTTGCAAGCCATTTACAGAGCCTATTTTGGTAAGTTCGATCGCATCCAGCTACAGTTTGAGAGGATCCAGGTTGAAATTCCTAGATGTGCTATACTGAAAGGTATAGAAAACCATTTTTTCCAACTTGTACGATTATCCATCAGGGCAGGTCGTAAACCTTCAACTATTCCATATTTGAAGGAATATGCTTCAATTGGGTCTTGCGAGCTAGTTGTTAATCCCTATCATCTTAGCCAATTGTAGTTGTATCTGCAATCGACTCTCTATGTTTTCGCGAAAAAAAGCCGAACATCTAGACACAAGGAAGATACGGCACACAACACGAAACATTCTCAATTCTGACAATTTGAACCAAATACCCCTCTGGGGGGATTGAAAAAGGGAGCGGTTCTACAATAGATGTATATATGAAAACTGGATAGGCAAGACTTTTCTTACGATTTATTAAGAATTTTCTTATTTTCCGGACCGAATTAGATCGATTTTCGCACTACGATTGACAATAGCAAATAAATCACTGATTGGTTTTTTATGAAACGTTTGCAAAATAAGAATTGGTTCACCTTTCTATCGGCACGTCTATCTCGACGTATCGTTATTTGGATATGTATCGGTATTGTTATTATCGAAGCAGCTATTTTGCTTCCTTCCCATTACAGGCGGCAGCAAGAGTTGCTGCGCCACTTGCAGCAATTGGCAGAAACTCGCATAGAAGCGATCGCCTGCACCCATGCTAATTTATCGGCACAACAATTTTTAGAATTGTTGCAACCTAGGAATTCTAGTGATTCAACAATTGTCGGCGCGGCAATTTACAACCTCAATGGTAGACAAGTAGGAAGTTTTGGCGAACTCCCCCAACTATCTTACCAGCAGTATCAAACCACAGGAAGCGTCAAACAAAAAATCGCTCAAAGTAGACGCTACGAAACTGCCAGAATTGTGCGTATTCGGGAACAACAAAAGTATTGGTTGGTCGTGCGTCAAGATGCTACCAGTATCAAACAAGAGATGCTAGGATTTATTTGGCGGGTGGGGAGCTTGGTCATTGTTATTGCTGTTTTTGTTGCCATCGTCACTTTATTCGTTCTTAAAAATACAGTTATCGAACCGATTTTATCTTTGCAACGGGATTTCATTCGTGCTGGGGAAGCTGTACAATCCGATCGAGAAATCTCTATCTTTTCCAGCCAAACCCATCAATATCCGGATGAGTTACAAGATGCGATCGCTGCCTTTCAAAAAATGTACCAACAAGTACGCCACGCGATCGCCCAACGCAAGCAGGCAGAGAATCAATTAGAAACAACGAACGCTGAATTAGAAGCTACCTTGAGCGAACTACGGACTACTCAAAGCCAACTAATCCAAAGAGAAAAACTGGATGGTTTGGCAACGATGGCAGCCGGAATTGCCCACGAAATCAATAATGCCAACAATGCTATTTACGGCAATATTCCGTACATCCGTGAATATAGCGATACTTTTTTAGAAGCTTTAGACCGCAGTTTTGCTTCTTTAGAAAATTCCAAAATTGCCGAAACCATTCAGGTAGAGTTAGATTTAGAATACTTGCGAAAAGATTTACCGAACTTGTTACAGGAAATGCGTAGCAATGCTGAAAGAATCAGCCATATTGTAGAAGCCCTACGCTCATTTGCTAAATTAAACGAGGAGAAATTTCAATCAATTGATATTCATCAAGAGATTGACACCTGTCTGTTGTTGCTAAACCATCGCTTGAGTTCTGAAGTAAAAATTGAGAAACATTATCGTCCTATTTCTCCTATTCAATGTTGCTCAGCTCAAATCAATCAAGTATTATTTTGCCTGATTGACAATGCGTTAGACGCGATCGCTATGAAACCGAATGCTAGCGACGGTAAAATTATCATTGAAACCCAACAGCTAAGTCCCAGCTGGGTTCGTATTTCTATCCAAGACAACGGAATTGGTATCCCATCAGACATTCAAGGAAAGATATTCGATCCCTTCTTCACCAACAAGCCAGTTGGTCAAGGAACGGGATTGGGATTGTTTAGCTGCTATCAGATTGTCGTAGAAGGACATCAAGGAAAAATTTCATGCCACAGCCAGCCACAACAAGGAAGTGCGTTTGTTGTAGAACTTCCCGTTACCCCACCGCAAACATGGCAGCACGAAAATTCAAAATAGAGTTATCCATCTATGGAAACAGGGTATAATGGTTTCAGCGAGAGCCATACAAAAAGTATATCCAAGACAAAAGCATTTCCCATGAAAGTTGCCAGCCTAGCGATACCGCAATCGTCATGTAAAAGATGGGTTTTCAGATTTTGAATAGGAGGTATTTTTCTGTTAAATAAGTATTGTATTATTTTTTATGTATACTCCTAAAAATAAAAATAAAATTAAATATCCTCTAGCGAAAAGATTGAGAGCTCAACTTAGTACATATGTGTGGAAACAGGCTGGTAAATTCGGATTGTTTTTAACAAAAAAGACAAACCTTTTTTCTCCTCCTAACACGGAAGAACCAACGATATTGGTTGTTTCTTTACCTCGTAGTGGTTCTAGCTGGGTAGGTGATGTATTGAGTAGCGCATCAAACGTACGATACTTGCGAGAACCTATCACCCAAAGTCGTCTCAATTTCAGCAATCGCCGACCTACTATTGTTGGCATCGATCCAAAAACACCACCAAAAGATTATCAAATATTTGCCGATCTGGCATTTCATGGATGGCCAACTTTCCGTGGTGAAATTGTTGGTGGTCGTCGGCAAGATTGGATTTCTCAGGAAAAGAGTTATCATGTAGTTATTAAGGAGGTAAATCCTTGTGCTTTAGAATGGTTTATCAATAGGTACCAACCATATATAATCTTTTTAGTACGGCATCCTGCAGCTGTAGCCCTTAGCTTTGCCCGTTTGGGATGGTTTGAGGAAAATGCTTTTTCTCGTTTTTACGATCGCTTGACCCACCAACAGAAAAATTTGGTCCAGCAGCAGTTAAAACGTCAAATTTCTCAAAATCCGTGGGAACAATATGGTGCTTTACAAGGTGCAGCTTTACAAATTGCCTCAATGGCTTTGCAAGAATATCCCAACCATAAAATTGTTCTATATGAAAACTTATGTTTGGATCCCATATCAAATTTTCAGCGTCTCTTTTCATTTGCTGGCTTACAATGGGATAAAAACGTTGAGGGAAAGATTGCTAGTAAAAGTTATTCATCCCCTCAAGATAACGATCCATACAGCACTGCACGATACAGTGCCCAAATGTATCAAGCCTGGAAACAAAAAATGACCCCAGAAACGCTGGATGCTATTAAAACTGGATTTTTCTCCTTTTCAATTCCTTTTTACACAAGCGATCGCGACTGGAATCTTGAGGAAGTTTGAGGAGTCACTGTAAAACTTGCAACATGTTAAACTAGCAATGAAAACAATATGTTGATGTTTTCACAATTTTTAAAATGGTTCAATAATATGAAGACCATTGTTGTTATTTTTCAAGAACGAAAAAATAATGATACGGTTGGAGTTTATCTTGATATTGTCTTCGGATTTTAAGTCCCGTTTGTTCTAAAGAACGAACAATACGTTTTTTCGGATATCCTTTTAGTCCAATTTCCCAGTAATGTTCGTCATCTACCAGTGGTTTCGTACTCCAAAACTTAGGGATTTGAAGCATAACTCCTCGAAAATCTCGATTAAAGGAAGAACGAAAATTAAGCGATAAATATTCGCTACTATAAGGAAGAGATATAACTAAAAATTTGTTTGTTGCTTCTGCTAATTTTTTGATTGCTTTTTCAAAATCTTCATAAGGAATATGTTCGAGTACTTGAAATACAACAATTGCATCAAAAGTGTTTTTAGGAAGCTCAAAATCACTTTGTAAATCTAGGATCATATCTGGATTTAATGTAGAATCAAAATCGGCTCTTGTTACTTGATAACCTTCTAAGGAAAGAATATTTGAAAATAAAGAATTGAAAACTCCTACTTCTAAAATTGTTGTCACTTTTTTTCCTAAAGCGTTAATTATCCTCTTTTGGTTGTAATAACTTATCATTCTAGGTTTGCTTAGATATTCATTTGCCATGATTTTCCAACTCCTTAAATGAACGCCATCAAAGATCGTTACAATCTTTGTATATTTTTTTTACTACAATTTTAACCATATAAATAAATCACCCAATACCAATTTTAATTTTTATTATTCATTAAAATTACTTTTCTTCTTTGCATATAATCATATAAGGGAATTATAAAGCTTTTTATGTTTAAGGCAATCGCTCTAGAGTATAATATAGTAGGTATGATATTAACATAAAAATATAGCATCTACTAGCGCTACTGGTACAGCTTTTATTGGTTGTTACAATTTTTGTCGCAATTGCATATAATTTTATTTTAAGTGGCGTTTGTGTTTGAGAAAATTTTAAAAAGTTTAGAAAAATTTACATGTAGTTTCCCGATCTTGATTTAAGAGCCTGTAGTTATGGTGGATTTCACAGTCGCTATTCCAACTTACAACGGAGCAACAAGGTTTCCGCAAGTTTTGCAAAAACTGCGATCGCAAACCAGTACCGAAGATATTGCTTGGGAAATTTTAGTCGTAGATAACAACAGCAACGACAATACAGCCGAAGTTGTCAAAGAATTTCAAAATGAGTGGCCGAACAATGTTCCATTGCGGTATTGTCGGGAAAGCAAGCAAGGACTAGCTTTTGCTAGGCAAAAAGCGATTCAAGAATCCCAAGGCAAATATGTTGGTTTTCTTGATGATGATAACTTGCCAGCAACCGATTGGGTAGCAGCAGCTTTTCACTTTGGAGAAAACCATCCCCAAGCTGGTGCCTATGGTAGTAGAATTCAGGGATTGTTTGAAACACCACCTCCAGAAAATTTTGACAAACTCAAACGTTTTCTAGCAGTTGAAGATCGTGGCGATCGCGTTCATCTTTTCGATCCTGTAAATTTACGTTTGCCTCCTGGTGCTGGATTGGTGGTACGCAAAAAGGCATGGCAAGAATGCGTTCCTGCTTCTACTAGGTTAGTCGGTAGAGTGGGTGGTTCTATGCTACCTGGGGAAGAATACGAAGTTCTTTTATACATGCATAAAGGAGGATGGGAAATTTGGTACAATCCTGAAATGGTCATTCAACATAAAATGTCAGCTTCACGTTTGGAAAAGGAATATTTACTATCGCTTGCCTACAATGGCGGTTTGGTTACTTCGCGCCTTCGAGCGATCGCAGCTACAAAATTTTGGCACAAACCCTTTATTTTTCTGAAAGGTTTTTTGGGGAGTTTTCGTCGATGGATTATGTATGTATGGAAACATCAAGGAAGCTTTGGCAAGAATCTAGAAATTGATGTTGAGCGAAAATTTCTTTGGAGTAGCTTTTTGAGCTACATCTATTATTTGCGAGGTAAAATATAAAATAAAGGTGATATCGATCGCTATACGACAATAAAAAATGGATATTGGTTATGAATTTTTTGCTACAAAATAAAAATATAAAAGACAAGCTTTCTTCGATAAAGCGCCAATTTATCAAAAGAAAAGGATACTTAAAAACAAAATGGAATACCAAACATATTTACGGGTATAAAAGAATAGAACGAGAGCAATTAGACTGTATTGTGATTTGTATTGTTAAAGATGCTGAAAAATATATAGATCGATTTATTCAACATTATTTAGAAGCGGATTTCAAGCATATTATATTCATGGATAATGGTTCAACCGATCGCACTATAGAGATTGCGTCTCAATACGATCGGGTGACAATTTTGCGTTGTTTGCTTCCATTTCGTAAAAATAAATATAATATGTTGCAATATTTAATTCATAAATATTCTTTTAATTGCTGGTGCCTTATAGCAGATTGCGATGAATTTTTTGATTATCCTTATTCCGATCGAATTTCTTTAAAAGACTTTGTTAAATACCTAGAAAACAATCAATATACGGCTGTTTTGAACCAAATGTTGGATATGTATCCCGAACATCCTATATCTTCGGATATGGAGGAAAATCAATATATTAAATCGCATTATTGGTTTGACATAGATACAATTGAAAAAAGAGATATACCTCCTGGATTGGAAAATGAGATTGATTTTAATTCAGTGAAATTGCATTATGGTGGTGTCAGAAAAAGAATTTTTGATGTTCTTCCATTGATTTCCAAATTTTCTTTAATCAAACCCAACCCAAAACTCTATATGGTCAGGCTTCATTTTGTTAGTTGGGCAAAAGTAGCTGATTTTAATTGCGTTCTTTATCATTATAAATTTATAGGAAATTTTTACCAGAAAGTTAAGCAAGCCGTTGCTAGCGGACAATACTACAACAACTCGGCTGAATACAAAAGTTATAAAAATACGCTACAAAAAAATCCATCCTTAAATTTGTACTGCGAAGGACATTCTATCAAACTTCAAGGTACCGAACAGTTGGTCAATCTCGGTTTTTTGCAGGTTAGCGATCGCTACAAACAATATGTATTTGAAAACCAGAAAACATAGCAAGTAAATGATATAATGAAGCTGAGGAGAAAGTAGGCGAGGCAGTTGCAGGGTGGTTAGCAAACGACCCTGAGGAAAGTCCGGGCTCCCAAGAACCAGACGGCTGGGTAACGCCCAGTGCGCGCGAGCGTGAGGAAAGTGCCACAGAAACATACCGCCTGCTGTTTGTGGCTGTGTCCGCAGCAAGCAGGTAAGGGTGCAAAGGTGCGGTAAGAGCGCACCAGCAGCGTCGAGAGGCGCTGGCTCGGTAAACCCCCGTCGGGAGCAAGGTCGAAGGAGCTATGGTTGGTTCTTTACCGGCTCCGCTATTTGGGCACCGCTTGAGGTGTCTGGTAACAGGCACCCCAGATAGATAACTGCCTCCCTGGCAAGTAGCTAGGGAAACAGAACCCGGCTTACGTCCTACTTTCTCCTCAATTTATTATTGATGGCTATAGCAAAAATTTGGCGATCGCTCGATCGGGCGGCTAGTTTTTTCGCTACAATGGGGTGTCTAGCGTACTTTGTGGAGGAATATATGTCTCGTAAATGCCAGCTAACTGGAAAGAAAGCCAATAACGCCTACCAAGTTTCCCACTCCCACCGCCGCACTAAGAAATTGCAACATCCCAACTTGCAAGATAAAAGAATTTGGTGGGAAAGAGGCAAACGCTGGGTTAAACTGCGCCTATCGACCAAAGCCATGAAAACCCTAGAGAAAAAGGGATTGGAAGCCATGGCGAAAGAAGCTGGTATCGACTTAAACAAAGTATAGGTGTGTAGGTAGAAGCGATCGCCAAAATTGCAGGAAAGTTTTCCTTCGCTTTGTAAAATTTTGTTTCGCTACCGTCATGGCTACAGGCTGCAAGCCTCAAAGCACATCCCTCTAGAAAAGCCATTTCTGGAGGGATTTTTTTGGATGCGATCGCTTCCCACGAGATTGTGGGTAACATATATATCAGGGTAGTTTCGAGAGTTACGTTCTTCTGTGTGCTGTTCGAGAATCGAGAAAGCAGTGTTTCATCAGGGTGTGGAAAAATTCACTGCTCGGCAAATGTACTAGCCAATCTAGAATTGGCCATCTCGGCGAAACTTCCTTGGGGTAAGCATCGATCCGTGGATTTTCTATCTATCGAGGGATTATGGCTAGGTATCGTCGTTTCCTAAATTCCCTTCAACGCTCTTTTATTGCCTTATTTTGGGCGATCGCGGGATTGTTCGTTAAGGCAGCAAAACAAATTTTTACCAGCAAAAGACACCGTTGTTGGCAACGCGATCGGGCTCGACAACGCGCTCGTTTTCACCGTTGGCAAGCAGCGGGATTTGTTTTGCCTACCACCGCCTTGATTCTGGTGGTATTGGGGTTTGTCGTAGCAGCGCTCCTAATTCGCACCTCAACCCGCATGGAAGAAGTTATCCTAGCTAGAAAAACCCAAGAGATTGAAAATGCTGCATCGCCAGCCCTCGATAGAGCAAGATCGAAGCTGGAATATATGTTTAGCGAAAACGAATCCGAGTTGCCAGCAGGATTGCCAGCTGAGAGCCGGTTAAATGGCATCATGCAAAGCGATCGCTACAACCTACCAGGGGAAACGAGAATCAATTTAGATGAAGATGCCAATACTGTAGAAAATGCTTGGGTTTACAGCGAGGGCGATACGCGCATTGCTTACTCCATCATTTTCAATACGCCAGATAGCGACGATGACAATCCTCTAGAAGATTTTAGCGAAGATGCTGTGACCAATCGGGCTAAAGCTTTGCAAGTGCGCAACAGTCCGATTTTTACGTCAAGTCAAGCCGATCGATGTGAAGTGGAAGGTGGCGGCGTACGTGTAGACGAAGGGTGGTTTCGGGATCCAGTAAGTCGGGCTGTCTTTCGCAAAAACTTCCAAATTAATGCTATTGCTCTCGTACCGCAAGAAGATGGCACAGGAGAGCTTAGCAGTGTTGGCACTATTGCGACTATCGAAATGCAACAAGATCGCAGTGCTGACCGTGGTAACAAGTGGGGTGCCTGGTTCCTCACCGACCTAGAAATTTTCCCGGGTGCCGACATGAATTGGAACGGTGCCATGCATACAGAAGGAAATCTCCTGCTAGGTGGTGGTGAGTTCAACTCTTTTTTGATTAGTTCAGAAAATTCATGCTTATTTTCTGAAGAATTTTCTGAACTTACAGCTAAAGAAACAAACAATTTTCAGGGACAATTCGGAGTAGGTCAGATCCGAGATGATTCCTATGAAGACGATAATATTACAATAGATGTACACTCCGATAACGCTCAAGGATACTCTTCTAAAGATATAAATGATAGTAATGACTCGATTAATGAGAATGCTGACAATTCTTCACCTTCAGATATATTCGTAGATCCAGTCATCTTAGCAACTCAAGATAGAGCGATCGCGCGCCACCGACAAGAGGCAAACACACCACCAAATGTTGACTGGGTAAGAGATGGAGATTGGTCAACTAGTACCTTTAACAATCGTTTATTCAACCCACAAAATAGACCAAAACCCCTCGTAGATGATATTTATCGGGCTGATAATCGGCTTGGGCCCAAAGCCTCCTATGGAAACAATAAAAAATACATTATTGGAGAAGATACATCTGATGACGGTGGAGCCGATCTATCAACCAAGAAAGCCGGTCAGCCAACCACAATTAACGAGCTAGTAAGAAACGAAAATACTGTAGAACCAACAGAACTAGGTTGGGATGGATACTGGGAACGACGCGCGCGGCGGGAAGGTTTGCGGGTTATTGTCAGCGAGCGTTTGCAGCTTGAGGACACTAGCTTAGGGATCAATCCTGAAGATATAGGCGAAGATCATATAAACAGGCAGCGAATTACCTTGCAGGATAAATTGGGAGCTGCCCAAGCAACGTTGTTTTACCATCACACTAATACAGATAGCGATGATAATATCGTTGATTTCCCGGTGGCGGCAATGGCGTCTACCGTTCATCCAGGAACTGCAGAAACGTTGAAAAGGAGTGCTACATTCGAGCAATTGTCGTTTGCCGCAGATTCCGATCTTTGGAAAGATGATACCTTTGGCGATGACAATAACGAGATCCTCATAGACTTTTTCACGGGGCGCGGGACCAATGGTTGGGAATTTAGCACCCAGTTTGATTTTAACGGGAGTACCAATTCGTTTCCATCTGATGGAAGTCCGGATGATACGCTTAGTGCTGCTTTAAACAATCTAGCCAACTTTGCTGGCGATCCAAAGGGTGCCTTTCCACCCACAACACAAGACGCGAACATTCATCCCTATCCATTAATGGTGAAATGGGGGAATTTTTCCAATTTACGGCGTGCCTTAGATTCGAGTGTGAGCATTGCCGATCGAAGCACCATTCAAAGTGCTTCCTTCATGCTAGGTATGCTAGCTTACAACATCACCTATTTGAATGCCTTCGATTATGCTAACGAAGACAATTGGGGAGATGGTTCTAGCGAAAAATTGCAAGAATTGGATAGCGAACTAGCTAATCTAGGGCTTGATGCCAGTAGTACCTCTCCAGAAGCAGCTATTTCTGCACTGAAAAGCAATGGTGGCTCTGAGACATTGCTGAAACTAGCTCGTTTGGTAGCTACCAAAGAACAGGTGGAACGAGACCGACGCCGAGACGGTAACTACAGCTGCGATCGAGACACGCTAGACACGGAAACAGGACAAAGCACGAGCGATAACGGCTTAGAACTACTATGTCCTACTGATATCAAATATCCTGCTCTCCAATATATTTTCCCGAAGAATGACGATGCGGATGATAGCGATGCTTTTGGAGAACAAGGAGATCGCGCTGACGACGATTATATCACAGACGTCAATGGAACGGGAACGAATATTTATGAAGAGCTAAAAGATGAAGAAATTGCAGAGATTGCTCTGATGCCTAAGGCTATAGCCAATTGGACGCTGCCCTATACAACAAGCATTCCCGATGTAGATTATTCAACAACTCCTCCCGACGATGATGGTTGTCCCGAAGATGCCCGTCCTAATTGCAGCCAGTACGAACTAGTTAAGCACGTTGCTACAGATGAAACCGAAAGCATGTATCGTGTTGCTTTCAAAGATTCTGCCCTATTTAACGGTCGGGAGCAGATGAGCGTTCGAGTTCTCAACATGGATCTCGATATGCTGCGCAATGGTAGCTCTGATTATAATAACGGTACTATTAATGGCGATACCTGGTTGGCGGCTGGCAATACCAGCGACACCAACCCCAAAGATGGCGGTCTTGTGTATGCATTTCGCGAAGATGCGGTACGTGAAGATGCGATCTTGCGACCAGTGCATGATGAAGACGATAGCGATACTTGGGCAGATTGCAACTCGGCAGCCGAGATTGTCAGTTGTGCTAATGATGCTACCAATCAGCACGATCCCCCTCTGGATAGCGCTACGGACATTAGTGCAAAATCTGTAGACTTTTTCCCAGATCCCGATCGTCGTCCTTATGGATTCCGCGTCAAAAATGGTGCCGATTTGCGTAGAGATGTAAACGATGATGGAACGTTAGACACTACAGATAGCGATCCCGCCTATGGCTTATCTTTGATTTCCGATCAACCTGTTTATATTCAAGGAGACTTTAATCTGCATACCGATGGTAGCGATACGCTAGAAGAATTTACAGAAACCCGCGAGAATGACTGGAGCAACTTCTACGATCGCGGAGATGAAGGACACGGAAAACTCGATACCAACTTTGCAACGGCATCTGGAGATTGGTGGCGTTATAGCGAAATTCTGAGCGATGCCGTCACTATCATTTCCAATAATTTCTGTGATGGCAGTATTGAAGACGGGATCGTTGCAACAGGATTTGAGCGCGATCAGGGGGATGCTACAAACAGCAATGATGACGATCTAGAAACTTTATTAGAAGAATTAAACCGCGGCAGCGAGCTGGAAGGCGACGTATATGGTTGCGTCGATCAAAGTTCTCACGACGGTGTAAATGATGATACTTCCTATCCAGTAACCTCCTATCTCAACCAAAATATTGGTCAGGCAGATGGTTTTGAAGATCCAACTCTATGGGATCGAGAAGTTCAAGGGGATTTGGATTCTCCAATCCAGATTGTAGCCGATGGGAATAACAACCCCCGACCGTCTTATAGCGGTGGCGCCTACCAAGAAGATTATTACAACTTTACATCTGATTGGCGAGATTTCATTCTAACAGTTGGCGAGGACGAGCAACGTGTAAATACCGTCATGATTAGCGGTCTGGTACCATCGCGCGCACAGCAGAGTTTTGGAGGACTGCATAATTTTCCTCGCTTTCTAGAAGACTGGAATCAAAGGGATTTATTCTTAGCGGGATCTTTGCTACAGCTTAGTTACAGCAATTATGCAACTGCCCCCTTCGATGCCGACCGTTGGGATCCCAATGAGGGGAATACCATCAGCAACCTTGATGATGAGGCTATTCGGTATTACGCACCTCCAAGACGCCGGTGGGGATATGATGTAGCTCTGCAATTGGTTCAACCAGGACCAGTTTCCAAGCGTTTGCTGATTCCCTCTGTCGTTCGGAATGAATATTACTCCGAACCAGAACTAGAGGATCCGTATGTGAAGCTTTTGCGTTGCGCCACTTTTGGAGACGATAGCGAGCACATCGACCCCAGTGTTGATGATAATCCAAATAGTAACTACTGTTCCTGATCTAGATCGCAAACATAGGCGAAATTGTTGCTTATCATGGAATTAGAAGCGCAGTTGCTCTCCACCCTTATCTCAAGTCTAGGAGGTCAAAATGCTCGGAAAAACATTCCCCCGTTCAAAAAAACGTCTGCATTCTATAAGGAGGGCTTTTCATACCAATAATGAGGGGCTTACTCTCCTAGAATCCCTCGTAGCTATTATCGTTTTGACAATTGCGATTTCCACAGTAACGCCACCTATCTTTCTAGCGGTTGCCACCAGGGTGCAAAACCGAAAAGCCGAGCAAGCTATGCAACTCGCTCAAAAATATACAGACAGGATTCGCGGGATTGTTGAGCAAGGGGAGTATAGTAACGCTCAACTACCAAAGCAAGCCGACGAAGATCAACCAGTAAATGTTCCTGCGCCTTCTGATGGGTTCTTCAGGCAGGATGGTAATGACGTACTAGACTCCAACTCAGATGGTGGTTGTAATGGGTTTTCTAGCTTCGATCCCAGTTCGATGCCTGCTGTTAATGAAGCTATGAAAGTAGATGTAAACGGCGATTGTGAACCCGATTTCTTCGTTCAAATTTTCCGCTCTAATCTGGAACAACAAGACGCCAATGAGCTGGTTACGGCATTTCCTATGGGAGTAAGAGTTTATTCGATGGCAGCTGAAGAAAACCTTAACAACAACAATCTGGCACAGATACATACAGATAATTATTTAAACAAAAACAATTCGCAGGAAGCATCTTTAACCCCTACTCAAGGATTTGGCGATCAAACCGAAAAACCGCTAGCTGTTATATATACAAATGTTGTTTACAGCGAAGCTCAAAGCGGCGAGTCTTTGAACTGGTACCGAGATTTACTGAATTAATTGATAGTCGTAGGACAACTGCCGATAAAGTTGTAAAAATTGCTAAATTTTAGGATGAAAATTATGGAAAGGCGATCGCACTCTTTATTAAAGATTTTACTGCAAATTCTTCAGCAATTACGCTGGCGAGGGGCATGGCAGGGTCGGCAAGTAGGTTTAACTATTATTGAAATCCTAGTCGCAGCAATCATTGCTGTGATTATGGTGACTATTTTGTTGGGATTTATGGTCCAACTTTTGAATACCAACCGCAGAGAACAAGTTCTGACAGAAACCCAACAAGAGATGCAAGCAGCTTTAAATTATATATCTAACGACGTACAGTCGGCCATATATGTCTATGATGGGGAATGCTTGGACGGAGATGATAATGGTGTAGACAGTGATGATGGGTGTGCTGGCATATTCGATAGCGGCAACAACTATCTTAACAATGCTCCTGGAGATAGCGTTCCTATACTAGCATTTTGGAAACTAGAGCCTTTACCAAGTAGTTTGAAAACCAACTGTAGTGATAATGATGATGCTAATAATACCATTCAAAATGATATTACAGACGTAGATAATGCGACAGTACCTATTCCCTGTGCTTCTGGCAAAACGCCGACGTTAGTTGTTTACTTTTTGAGACGTAACGATCGAAATAACGAAGATTGGCAAGGATTAGGTCGTATTATTCGCTACGAGTTGGGAAGGTACAATAGTAGTGGAGATCCGGTTGCTGGTTATGCCGATCCTAGCGATCCGCGTACTAACTACCGCCAATGGCCGGAAGATAACGGTGGCAATGATTTAACCAATACGAGTGGCACCGGAAATGCGAATTCAGAGGTTCTAACAGACTTCGTGGATACTCGCTCCCTTGACGCAATTACTGGTGAAACGGATGCAGCTGCTAACTGCCCTACAGGCTACCAAATAACACCATCGGATAGTACTTTAAAAGGATATACAGACTATGATAGTAACACTTATGTTGATATGAGAAACTTTCATGCTTGTGTCAGCAGCGGAGATGCAAGTAGCGGAGCAACTCAGAAGAGAGTTAGTTTGTTCCTACGCGGCAATTCTTATGGTAAGGAAGGGGTAGAATCGCCTAGCGATGGCTCTTTGCCAACTTTAAGCACGGAAGTTCTGAGTCGAGGCGTTACCAACAAAATTCCCAGGTAGTCCAACTCATTTAGCGAGAAGATTCATGATGTATTTTTTGAGGAACCAAATTTCAAAAAAATCCGCCTTGGCGGGTTTTACAATGGTAGAAGTTCTCGTTGCCGTTGTTATCATTGGTATTCTTGCCGCGATCGCAGTACCTAGTTGGATGCGACTGATGAGTAACCAGCGTGTCAGTAGAGCGCAGGAAGAAGCTTATCAAGCTTTTCGGGAAGCACGCTTCAACGCTCAGCGAGAAAAACGCAGTTGGGAAGTTGAATTTCGGACCAACAGCGGTCAAGTGGAATATTCCGTACATAACTCTGATGCTACTGCCTCTTGGCGAGAGCTAACCAACGATGCCGAAAAAATAGCGATCGATGATAGCAGAACTAATCTATCGAGCAATAATATAGAATTTCAACACGATGGTATCGTATCGGACGATATTGATGAAGAGAATCTACCTCGCATTACTTTTAAACCCAAGGAACAGTCGTCTCCAGTATACTGTGTTTTTATAACCACGAAATTGGGGGCTCTTCATAGGGATAAGGGAGATAGTAGCTGCTCTCCCTCTCCCTAGAAAAACAAAATTTTATAAAATTCTCTTAAAAAATATTTTATTGGGAATTAAGAACAATGCGTTTTTTGCCATCAAAGCTATCTACTTCTTCTGGTTTTTCCCTTGTGGAAGCATTGGTTGCCGTTGTTCTCATTGGCATATTTGCCGCGATCGCAATTCCTAGCTGGCAGAATCTACTAATCCAACAACGGGTTAGTAGAGCCCAAGCTCAAGCCTATCAGGCCTTTCGGCGTGCCAAGTTTAACGCTAAACGAGAAAAACGCGATTGGCTCGTTAGCTTTCGAGAAAATAATAGTCGGGTAGAATATGCAGTTCATCGTTCTAGTGCCGATCCCCTATGGCAAGCGCTAACTGCCGATGCAGAATTTTTAGAAATTGACACTGATAATACAACGCTTTCAACTAGTAAGAGTACTTGTAATAATTTTTATTGTGTAAAGTTTACCCATAAAGGAACAATTGGAGGACGGTTGGGTCGTATTACCCTGGGACATAAAAATAAAAGCCAACCAAAACAATGTATTTTTATTTCCAGTCTCCTCGGTACCCTTCGTAGAGACGAAGCAGAAGGTTGTATCGAACCCTAAATATTTTGAACATTGCTCAATGTCTAGAAACGAGGGGAGCGCCGATTTACTCTTGGTATTTGCCTCTATTAAAACGTGGAAATCTTTTGCGTTCAGTTGTTTTGTTTAGAAAATGTGCTACTTTCTGAAACCCTTCCGGATCCCCAATATCAACAGCTAAAAAATCTTCAGCCGGTCGGTTGCTAAAATACTGAAAAACAAAATCTTTATGTTTTCTAAAATCCTCTAAAGCTCTTTCTGGATCTATATGCTCGTTGAAACTTTGTAGCCTCCAATTCTGGTAGGATTTCAACCAGGATTCTTCGTTTCTTTTGAGGTAGATGAATTTACTCCCTGGAAACACTTGGTCTAATATAGGAATCATATCTTCCTTCAGCCAAGGTAGATCGTCACAGGAGTCAAATTTGGCTGTATACTTTAAAACGTTTAGAATTTTTCCATTTTTGTAGTCTTCAAATATATTTTTGTTAAAACTACTATTGTTGTATCCCAACATTTCTAAAGCTCTTCCCAAGCTTGTTGTTCCCGTTTTATTATACCCAATACAGAATACCTTGCCGTTTGATTTCTCCGTTCCTAAATAAGATATGGCTTTATGTTTTAAAGAATAATAAAAGTTTTGAACTCTCATAGGAACTGGGTTTTTCCAAGAGATTTTATAAGAAATACCTATGCGTATAGTTTCTTCCATTTGTATCCTCCTTCAAGAACAACTTGCTTCTATTGTCTATATCCAAGGGGTAACATTTATATTAATGCAGTTGAAGATGCCTACAATACTTTTTTAAACCAATTAAATACTTTTTTTTCTTACTTCCATATTTATTTTCCATACTCGGAGCGATTGTTGCTATCCTACGAACCGGCTAAAGTACTCCAGAAAATTGGTCATGTTTAACGTGATTGTTAAGTTAATCGATCGGATCTCAACCTAAAATCCCATCCAATTTGTCTTTGTTACTACCTCGTTGTTTAGTTTACAATAATAATTCGGCAAACTTGAACCTTTTTATCAAAAATTAATATCTTTACTATCACTGCTTGCCAGCCAACCTCTGTAAAAATGCAGCTCGACAAGCAGGAAATTAATATTTCGTTTTTCGGGAACGATTTGGAAATTTTCCGATGGTTTTCGGGAAGTTCGTTCCCTTCCTCCTAATTAAGTATTTTCTTTGCTCGTTCGCGAAGTTATCCAAAGTCAATATTTTTAGGGGTGGTTTGACATTCAGAATTTTGGCGCGCCTATAACCAATTCTAGCCGAGCGATTTCTAGCAGCTTGTGCATTTGGGTTTATGATAACGGTAGCTAGACGGTTTGACCCTTAGCTGGCAACTTGTATTCGTTGGTACGACCTAGCTATACCCAAACAACACATTGCGGGGGAACTCATGACCAAACTCATTATCCAAATTCCCTGTTACAACGAAGAACAAACCCTAGGTTTAACCCTAGAAACGCTACCGCGCCAGGTACCAGGCATCGATACCGTGGAATGGTTGATTATAGACGATGGTAGCAGCGATCGCACGGTGGAAGTTGCTAAAGAGCATAACGTAGACCACATCGTCCAGCTTCCCTACAACCAAGGCTTAGCCAGAGGCTTCATGGCAGGCGTGGATGCCGCCTTAAAAGCTGGTGCCGATATTATCGTCAACACCGATGCCGATAACCAATACCGTGGCGAAGACATTCCCAAACTCATCGAACCCATCCTGCGGGGAAAAGCCGATATGGTGGTTGGCGCGCGACCCATTAGCGATATCCAGGAATTTTCCCCCATTAAAAAAATACTGCAAAAATTGGGCAGTTGGGCCGTTCGTTTGGCCAGCAATACCACCGTTCCCGATGCGCCAAGCGGTTTTCGTGCCTTTAGCCGCGAAGCCGCCATCCGCTTGAACGTATTCAACCAATATACCTATACCTTAGAAACCATCATCCAAGCCGGTCAAAATGGCATCGCCGTTACCTCGGTTCCTGTAGGTACCAACCCCATGTTACGTCCGTCGCGGTTGGTCAAAAGTATTTTTTCTTACGTACAGCGATCGCTTTTCACCATTTTACGCATCTTCATGCTCTACAAACCCCTACGGTTTTTTCTGTTCTTCGGCAGCATTCCGTTTAGCATGGGGTTTGCCTTGGGGGTGCGGTGGTTGGTGTATTTCCTAATGGGAACCGAACGCACCCGCATTCCCAGCTTAATTCTAGCCACCATTTTAATCCTCATCGGCGTGCAGTTTTGGATTTTTGGTTTAGTAGCCGATTTGCTGGCTGCCAACCGCAAACTAATGGAAGATATCCGCCTGCGCCAGCGACGTCAGGAAATCGAAGATGCCTATCGCCAGCAAAACCAGAGCGGTTCGCCACCAGCCTAAAAACTGATAACGAGCCTCCTCAAAATTTTACTTAACTATACATAAAGTTACAAGTCTTAACATGAATTCCCCTTGGCTAGCCAAAACTCGCTGCTAAACTGAGAAATAAATAAACCTAGTTTTCATTTTTCCCATCGAGTAGCCTGGCTGGAGATGGGTTTGTTTTTTGTAGTGCGATCGCGTCCTTTATAGCAATTAAAAGCGAGATCAACGTATGACACAGACCGCCGAAAAATCTTTTGAAGAAATGAAACCGGGCGTGAAAGCCCCGGCAAAAGAAACCCTACTAACCCCGCGCTTTTACACCACCGACTTCGATAAAATGGCGAAAATGAACCTCTCTCCCAACGAGGAGGAACTGCGCGCCATTCTCGAAGAGTTTCGTGCCGACTACAACCGCCACCATTTCGTTCGCGACGAAGAGTTCGACCAAGCCTGGGAAGAAAAAGTCGATCCAGAAACCAAGCGTTTGTTCGTGGAATTCCTCGAACGTTCCTGCACTGCCGAATTTTCCGGCTTCCTGCTGTACAAAGAACTAGGCAGGCGTCTGCGGGAGAAAAATCCCATCCTCGCCGAATGCTTTACCCTCATGTCGCGGGATGAAGCGCGCCATGCCGGATTCCTGAACAAATCCATGTCCGACTTTAACCTGGCTTTGGATTTGGGCTTCTTGACCAAACAGCGGAAATACACCTTCTTCCAACCCAAATTTATTTTCTACGCCACCTACCTGTCAGAAAAAATCGGCTACTGGCGCTATATCACCATCTATCGCCACCTGGAAAAACATCCAGAAAACCGTTTTTATCCCCTATTCCGGTTGTTTGGCGGCTGGTGTCAAGATGAAAACCGCCACGGCGACTTTTTCGATGCCCTGATGCGTTCCCAACCGCAGGTGTTGCGTGGTCCACAGGCGCGTTTGTGGTGCCGCTTTTTCTTGGTAGCGGTGTTTGGCACCATGTATCTAAACGACCAGCAAAGAGCTGGTTTCTACGAGGCACTGGGTCTCGACGCCAAAGAATACAATAAGTATGTCATTCGTCGGACCAACGATACCGCCGGTCGCGTATTTCCCGAAATTCTCAACGTTGACCATCCGGCTTTCTATGGCAGTTTGGATGTTTGCGTAGAAAACAATGCCAAACTAGCGGAAATCGAGAAATCCAATGCTCCCAAATTCTCGAAATTCCTCCGGAAACTGCCATTATACGCCTCCAATGGCTGGCAATTTTTGCGGTTATACTTCATGCAACCGATTAATGCAGATGCCAGACTGGGAACAGTCCGTTAAAATAATATTTTAGGGTTTCGCTCCTCGCATGTAGCTTTGATGTTGTAACGAAACCAAACCTAGGGGTACGTTAGCCAGCGTACCCTTTTTTTTGTTGCCTACCTGCCCGGAGGCACTCGTAGCGAGGAGCTGTCAGAAAAGGCAGCAGACAAATCAATAGCGATCGCGCTGGTGGCTATATCCAGAGAAAAACCATAAAAACAATGGTACCAGCTACCTGCAGCAGCATCAAATGCTACCACGAAGGACGCCTGTAACCCATGTTCTCCTGTCCCATCCACGAGCAACGCGATCGCTACCTACAAAATCTTGCTACAATTGCTCGAAACGTGCTTCTTACGCAAAATCGTGTTTTTTGCGAGCCCGTTCCGCTCGTGCTTCCGCCGAAGCCATGACTTCTGCCATATTCTCTAAAATTTCACCCGGATAATTTTCCAACAACTTGGTAGACAGGGAAATGCGGTTTTTCGTCGCATCTAGGTGAATAACCATAGCTGCGATGGGTTGGTCAACCGTAAAAACATCCGCAATTGAATCGACGAAATTTTGGCTAACCTGTTTGATATGCAGCAAACCAGTAATCCCGTCGAGATCCACAAAGACACCGAAAGGTTTAATGCCAGATACCTTCCCTTGTACCAGCTGACCCACTTCCAGTTGGCTAAACTGCGTGTCTTGTACTGCTTTTTTCTGGGAAAGCACCAGCTTGCGGTTTTCGGGGTCGAGTTCCAGGAAGTTAACCGTAAGCCTGGTTCCCACTAAGGCATCTAAATCGCTCCGATCCAGCAAATGCGATCGCGGAATAAATCCTCGCAAACACAGGCAGGAAACAGTGACGCCACCTTTGTTGACTCCCGTGACCTCTACATCCAACGACTTGCCTTCCTCATACATTTGCTGCAGTTCTTCCCAGGCTTGTTGGATTTCCAACTGTCGAACGGAGAGCGTCACTTGACCTTCGTGGTTTTCCTCGCGAATGATGAGAAATTCTCGTTTCTCCTGCAAGGGCAAAACTTCGCTTAAATCCTCGACAGGGGCTAAAGAAGCTTCCCGCAACGGGATGAAGGCTGGTGCTTTGCCGCCGATATCCACATAAGCTCCTTCTGCTAAATGTTGGAAGACTGTACCTTCAATCGCTTGCCCTTTCTGAAAAGCAAAGTTTTGTTCTTCCAAGGCAGCAGCAAAATCATCTTGGGAAAAAGGTGCGCGAAATTTGTCTTTCTGTATCGGTTGAGGTGTCATGGGAATTTTTGATTGCACAAAAGGGAAACCGTGTTGCTTGTTGGTAATGCTCAAACGGTTATCTCGCCAGGGTCGCAAAACCGCTACCGGGGGAAACCATTCTGAGGGGAAACCAAAAAGCAATATTTGCCCCTATCCTAGCGGAAAAAAATCGTTCCTCCGAGCAGACTTAAGTTTTTTTAACCGATCGCATCATGTTTCGGCAATATTTTCTACCAGTTTGCTACTTGCGGCCAATTTTTATTTTTCTCTTTGAGCTCTTATCGTTCCCAAACCACCAAAATGACACCACAGACAATCAAGCCTACCCCCACCAGACGGCTAAAAGGAATTTGCTCGCGGAAGGCAAAATGGCCAACAACCACGGATAAGACGTATCCCAGGGCAATGGAAGGACCGACAATACTGAGCTTAATGCGGGAAAGTAGCAGAATATATCCCACAGCACCCAAACCGTAGCACATTAAGCCGGTGATAATTTCGGGAATGGTGGCAATACCAATAATTTTGCCCAGGAAGCTGGAAGCTTCCACACCTGCAAGTTTTAAAGCACCGAGCTTCAGCAAAAATTGCCCGGCTGTACCAATGGAGACGGTCACCAGGAGCAAAACAAGTTCGGATAGTGTCACGAAGGACCTCACACCAGCATGGCTGCAGCATCGTTATTGTAGTCTATCGAAGGTTCGGTACGCCGATAAATCCAGGAAAACGGGTAGCTTGCCATCACCAAGGTGGATTGATAACAAAATGTAAATCACCGTTGTCCGGGAATTCTTAAGTAGGAATTCTTACAATAGATTGGAGAGGCTTCCCAATACTGGCAAACCAGCGGCGCTGGCGTTCCTATAGTAGGGATGGAATTCTTTGGAGATGACTATCTTGCCGTTTTTTTTCTACAGCCAGAGAGGCGATCGCTATTTGAATTCTGGCTTTGATCCGAAACCCACAACAATGTAGAGGGAATGCCCTTCTATTCTACAAAAAAAGAGCAACCACACCGGGGTTGCCCCTACAGAAAAATTGTGGTTTCCCCATCTCGGATTTGGTATGAGAATTGCTTTTTAGGAGTGCTGTAAAACAGATGATACCCATGCAGGCTATTGCTGGCTATAAAAAATTCCTACTTGCTGGTTTGGCTTTGGTTACATTTTGGCTGCTTCCTGTAGCTGATATGTCTCCCGTTTTCGCTAGCAACGAAACTGTTGATGTCCACTTTTTTTACAGCGATACTTGTCCCCATTGTGCGAAAGAAAAGCCCCTCCTTAGGTCTATTGACCAACAGTATCCAGAAGTAAATGTTCTTTTTATTGAAGTTCATTCCCAACCAAAACGCTGGCAAGAGTTTCGCCGCCAAAGAGGTATTTCGACTGGTGCCGTTCCCAGAACGGTTGTCGGCGATCGCAGTTTTATCGGCTATAGCGAACGGGAAGGTCCCTTAGAATACAATCAAGCCTATTCTGGTTTTGTTGGCTATCGCAATCAAATTATCAAAGCCATTGAAAAAGAAGTCGGAATTACCATTTCTTTATCAGTAACGGGAGAAGTCAAACCACCTGCAAAATCATTCCCCTGGTCCATTTTGCTCCTACCGGCTGTCTATTTGTGCAGCTATCCTTTGTTGGGTTCTCAAGTACGCCAGGAGTCTGGGCGTCGAGCTTGGCTTGCCGGCGCGATCGCTACCATAATTGTAACGCTTTTTTTAGGAGTGGCTTTTACCCCCGACGCTCTCATTAAAGAAGCTGCTCAAGGATTGCCATTTCCTTTATTTGTTTTTACCATTGCCCTAGCTGATGGCTTCAACCCTTGCGCGTTTACCGTTCTTATCGTCTTGCTCTCCTTGCTTACCTACACCAAAAATCGGCGGGATATGGCTATTGTAGGAACGACTTTTATCGCCACATCTGCCATTGTTTATTTTGCATTTATCATGTTGATGGTTGCTGTTGGTTCGGTCTTTTGGGAAAGATGGGGATCGCTCTTTTTGCTATTTTTGGGTGTTTTTCTCCTCATTGCCGGTGCTATCAATATTAAAGATTACTTTTTCTTCAAGCAAGGGGTTTCCCTTTCTATTTCCGAGTCCAACCAGCGTACTTTTAGCAAAAAAGCTAGTAGCATTGTTCGCAAATTGCAAGGAAGTAAAGTCCATTCTTTTGCCTTTCTTTCTGCTCTAGCGGGGACCATTCTGCTGGCTTTATTTGTCAATACCATTGAGTTGGGATGTACGGCGATTTTGCCAACTGCTTACATGGCGGCTCTGCTGAATTACTGTCAGGAAAATAGTTGGCTTTGTTGGGGGGTATGGACCGGATTTTATGGTATAATATATATCCTACCGTTACTGGCTATTTTGGGCAATTTCATTTATTCTTTTCAATCGGCTCGAATGAGCGAACGCCAAGGACGACTTTTAAAACTGGCTAGCGGTTTGTTTATGATTTTCTTTGGTTCGGTCATGCTTTTAAAACCGGAACTTTTGATGTTAGCCTAGAATTCGTTGGCTTGGGGAAGGTCGATTGTCTCGAACGTTGGATTCCCGCGCAGTAGCGAACCATTTTCGGAAAAAAAGACAAAATTTTGCGATCGCTTCTGCCAAGCGCGATACCATAAATTTCGGACTCCGAAAGAGGCGGACATTGGGAGGATAAGCATGGAACTTAAGGTCGCCACGATGGAAATTCCAGAAGGAAGTAATATTATCATCGGGCAAAGTCATTTTATCAAAACCGTTGAAGACCTCTACGAAGCCATTGTGGGGACTTCGACCCAAGCCAAATTTGGTCTGGCCTTTTGCGAAGCTTCCGGACCCGGTTTGATTCGCACTGCAGGCAACGACGAAACCCTGCAAGAAACCGCCATTCAAAACGCCCAAACGATCGCAGCCGGTCACAGTTTCGTACTGCTGCTCAAAGAAGCGTTTCCCATTAACGTTCTCAACGCCATCAAACAATGTCCCGAAGTTTGTACGATTTACTGTGCCACTGCCAATCCCGTACAACTTGTTATTGCCGAAACCGAACAAGGCAGGGGGATTGTCGGGGTGGTTGATGGCTTTTCCCCCAAAGGAGTGGAAGGGGAAGAAGACGTCAAAGCCAGAAAAGAGTTTCTCCGTAAAATTGGCTACAAGCTATGAACGAATGTTGCCAGCCAAATAAAAAGCTGAATCCTCGAACAGGTACGGTATGGTTTGGAAGGCAGTCAGTTTCGTTTGTTGGCTGACAGCTATCCGGAAGTATGTATTAGCGAGGTAATAGAATGATGAAAGCATCGCAAATCATGACCGAAGATGTCATCACAGTTCGCGGGAGCAGTACGGTGGCAGAAGCCGTGAAGCTCATGCAAGAAAATGCCATTCGTTCGTTGGTGGTAGAACGCCGCCACGACGAGGACGCCTATGGCATTGTGACGGAAACGGATATCATCTATAAAGTAGCCGCCTACGGGAAGGACCCCAAAAAAGTCCGCGTGTACGAAATTATGACCAAACCCTGTATTGTGGTCAATCCCGATTTGGGCGTTGAATACGTGGCTAGATTGTTTGCCAACTCGGGAATTCACGCTGCTCCCGTCATTCAACACCGTTTGTTGGGCATTGTTTCCGTTACCGATATTCTTCACCAAAGCGACTTTGTAGAAAATCCCAAAGAAGCGGTGCTTGAAGAACAAATCCAGGAAGCGATCGCGAATGCCCGTCAGATTTGCAACGAGAAAGGCGTAACTTCCTCTGACTGTGCAGCCGCTTGGGATGTAGTGGAAGAACTGCAAGCGGAAGCCGCCCACCAACGGGCAGAAAGCCTTGACAAAACGGCTTTTGAAGAATACTGCGAAGAGCATCCCGAAGCCGCAGAATCTCGCATGTACGACATTTAAACCAACAAGGGGATTGGGATTTTATTTATGAGCAAGCAAAGCCGATACATTGTCATTACCGGTGTAAGCCGCGGCCTCGGTCGTGCTATGGCAGAGGAATTTATAGCGGCCGGACATCAGGTAGCCGGCTGCGCTCGCAATTTTGAAGCCATCGAGCAGTTGCAGGAACAATTTGGCGATGGTGCCTACCGCACCGGTCCTTTCTCTGACAAAGACGCTACGCGAACGGACCATCGCCACTCGTTTGCGGCTGTGGATGTCACCGACGAAACCCAGGTGCAAGCCTGGCACAACATGTTACGAAAATTAGCAAATACCGGCGAAGCTTCCCTCGCCGCTCCTGACTTGCTAGTGAACAATGCTGGTTCGATCGAGCGTCCCAATCCCCTCTGGCAGGTACCTACCGCAGAAATCGATCGGGTTATCGATGTCAATATCAAAGGCACCATCAACACGATCCGTCATTTTTTGCCGGCGATGGCAGCACGTCAAAGCGGCATTATCGTCAATTTTAGTTCGGGCTGGGGGCGTTCGGCTTCCCCAGGGGTCGCTCCTTACTGCGCCACCAAATGGGCAATTGAAGGCATGACGCGGGCTTTAGCTCAGGAACTCCCTTCCGGCATGGCAGCAGTTCCCCTAAATCCCGGGATTATCCATACCGATATGCTGGATATTTGTTTTGGCAAGAGTGCCGCTCAATTTCCCTCCGTGCAAGCGTGGGTCCGCAAAGCAGTTCCTTTTTTGTTGCAAATTTCCCCTCGGGATAACGGTCAGCCACTCAGCGTGCCGATCTAAAGTCATGGGTAGTCATGGCTGGCAATTTCCCAACATCCCCATAGGGGCGCTTTCCACAAACGCCCCTACAAAATAATATTGAATTCTCTTTTTCAGGGAATTAGGAGAACTGGGCTATTCCAGGGCACTGTTAGCATCGTCGGAAACAAAATCGGCTAGGGTAACTTCGCTGAGGGAAACGTCAGAAAGGGTGGCAAGCACTTCCTCGGTTTCGCGTACCGCAATAACAGTGTTGTTGCCGCTTTGGGTGATGTTTAAATCTTCAAACGCCAAATCCCCAGCTAAGACCAAGCGATCGCTATTGCTTTCAAAATCGGTAATGGTGTCGCTGCCTTGACCGGTAGCCAAGACAAAGCGATCGCTGCCAGCACCACCAGAGAGGGTATCGTTGCCCAACTGACCCTCTAGAAGGTCGTCACCATTACCTCCAAAAAGTTGGTCCTCGTTTTGACCGCCGAGGAGGGTGTCGTTGTTGTTATCGCCGTTGAGGGTATCGTTGCCGTCGTTGCCGAACAGCAGGTCGTTCCCCACCCCGGCATCCAAGCGATCGTCATCGCTTTCGTTGATGGGAACAGGGGCACCATTGCCACCAATTAAGGTATCGTCGCCAGCACCGGCATCCAAACTATCGTCACCGCGATCGCCCCGTAGCAGGTCGTCGCCAGCATCTCCAACAACGCGATCGCGATCGGCACCACCAAAGATACTATCGTCGTTATCTCCCCCTTGCAGTTCATCTTCGCCAGTATTGCCGAAAATCACATCGTTGCCATCGCCACCTTCGGCAGTATCGTTACCACCATCGCCGATGAGGAAATCATTTCCCACACCACCATCAAAGAAATCGTTTTCTTGGGTTTCTCCCGTGGTGGCTAAGTTGCCATTACTGCCAACCAGGGTATCGTTTCCCCCTTCGCCAAACAGGCTATCGTTGCCGATGTCGCCAAAGAGCAAATCGTTGCCGTTGCCGCCGCGAATGCGATCGCTATCCCGACCACCAAAGGCACTGTCGTCACCTTCACCACCATCCAACTCATCGCTGCCTTGATTGCCAAACAGCACATCGTTGCCGCCAAAGCTTTCTAATTGGTCGTTGCCGTCGTTGCCAATAACAATATCGTTGCCTTCACCGCCATCACCTACATCGTCACCGGCACCACCCATCAACAGGTCGTCGCCTTCGTTGCCAGAGAGGTCATCATCGCCAGCTTCGCCTTGTAGGGTATCGTTACCAAAACCGCCTTCCAGTTCGTCGTTGCCGTCACCCCCTTGAATTTCGTCGTTATCCGCACCACCAAATAAGCGATCGTCTCCCGCCAAACCGGAAATTTGGTCGTTGCCTTCTTGAGCCTCTACCGAATCATTCTCTGCCGAACCAACCAGCGTATCGGGACCACTGCTGGCTCCTTCAATTCCTACAAACGTGACAATCGGACCGCTGCCAGGGGAAAAAGAAGGCGATCCGCCGCCGCCACCACCATCACCGGTGCTGGTTTGAGGATTATCGGTGACAGTGACGCTCACATCAGGAACATCCACATCATTGTACGCAGCAGAACCAGTACCGGCATTGACCGTGTGGGTAATGGTACCGGTATGCTCCGGATCTTCCTCTCCTGGTCCGCTACCGTCGCTCACGCCTCTCACAGTAACCGTTCTCGGAGCATCCCAATTGCCAGAGGTAAAAGTAAGGTTGCCCGGAGAGACGCTGACCTCTTCATCCGTATCAATGTTAATACTGACGCTGGTAGCAGGTTGAGCCTCTAGAACGATTTCGTAGGAATCCGTAGCGCCACCTTCGGTAACTGCCGTATTGTCGTCAGATTCGGTAATGGTAATCCCTGGACCTGGAGAATCGGGTACTTCAATCTCAATCGGTTCGCTGTTTAACCCATCGTACCTACTGTCATCGCTGCTGGAACTGGCGGTAAATTCAAAGGTACGGGGACCATTTTCCACAGCATCTGGGTCATCTGGAGAAAAGCTAATGTCAACCGTTTCGGCTTCGTTCCAGGGATTGCTGCCTCCTGAAGGAGTAAATGTCAAGCTGCTGGGACTGGCGGAACTACCGCTGGGAGCGCTAACGCTGACGCTAACATCCGATTCCGGTTCGCTTTCTAGCAACAGCTCGAAACTCCCATCCCCATCTGCGGCATTTACCGTGCTGTTTTCCAATAGCAGAGCAGGAGCATCATCCCCTTGAATGGTTGCCGTGGCTGTTTTTGTTTCGTCGGTAAAGGGAACGAATTGAATGGTATCTGTCGTCGATGTAGGATTGCTGAGGGTGATTTGAATATCTTCATTCCCTTCTTCGTCGAAATCCCCTAAAATTTCCAGGTTTAACCTTGCTTCTGTCGCATCAGGGGCAAAGGTAATGCTTTGCCCATCAAGAGAAACGCCGCTGCCGTTGACACTATCTACTTGAAAATCTGTATCTAATTTTGCCGACCCATCAAAATTAAAATCAACCGTACTTTCCTCACTCGTGCGACCAGTACGCGCGATTGTAAATATTTCGCTGGTCGTATTTTCGCTGTTCCCTTCGTCGATATTGCCAGTCGCGGAAACTTCGTAGGCAATATCGTTATCGCGAATTGTCGAAACGATGGGACCTGTGGTGCCAATGGCATATCCGCTTCCGGGACTTAGACTGAAGACAACATTCTCATTGCCTTCTGCTTCTTCATCGTCTTCTGGCTCAACGGTGACATCAACGCTTTCTTGACCATCCGGAATGACGACCGTAGCTTCATTGGTCTCTTGATTTATATTTACGCTGTCAGGGGATACCGTATAGTCTGCTTCATCCCCACCAAAGGTGGCACTACCCGAAACCGTAAAGTTAATCGATAAAGTCTCAGATGTTATGGGACTGCCGCTGGCATCCTTACGGGAAAATGTAAATGTAGCGGTATCGCCACTTTCTGAAGGGGAATTTTGAGTTTCTAAATTAACAATGGTGCCGCCGCTTGTATTCCGATGCCAAAAGATATTGCCACCGGTCGTTGATGGAAAGTTAGATAAATCGAGGGATGCGGAAACGGCATCCACCTGACCATCCCCATCTATATCGCCAGCGAATAGAGATTGCGCTGCGGAAACCCCCGTACTGACACTCTGCTTGTCGGCAAAGGTGCCGCCACCTTCATTTTCGTAAAAGGTGATTTCCCCAAATTCTGCCGAGAATAGATCCAGATTGTTGTCGCTGTTTACGTCGGCGGCAAAAACCGCTGTTCCTTTGTTAGGAGCGTTAATACCAAACTCTTGGATGGTGTTGCCATCTAGATCGTATATGGCAATTTGGTTTTGCTCGGCGGCAGCAATTTCTACTTCGCTATCGCCATCAAAGTTAGCAGCAAAGATGGATTGAACGTTTTGGGAAGTTGAAGAAACTGTATTTGCCGTGGTGGAAATGGTGCCGTCGTCGTTGTTTTCAAACCAGCGAATGGTGGTGTCGCCAGCAGAGGCAGCAGCAATGTCGGGTCGAGAACCACCACTGAGGTTGGCAGTAAATACGGAGGTGGCTTCGGGAGCGTTGGCAGTTAGCGTGTTTTCTTCCCAACTCTGGTTGCCTTCGTTGAAGTTAAACCAGGAGATGGTATCCCCACGAGCTGCAATGACTTCCAGTCGCTCGTCGTCGTCAAGGTTGGCAGCACGAACCGAGCGAACGGTTTCAGAACCATCAAGAATAACTTGCTCTTCGGAAAAAGGGGTGTCTGGATTGTCTAGGTCTTGCTGGTTTTCGTACCAGACAATTTTGTTGCCATATCCGACTAGGACATCGTTATTGCTATCGCTATCTAAATCGGCAGCAAATACGGAGTTGGCACCGTTGGCATCGCTGGCAATGATAATTTGTTGGTCTTGCGGCCAGCTAGAATTGGTTTCGTTAAAATTGTATAGAGTAATGTTGCTGCCAGAACTAGCAAGAACTTCTAAAGGCTTGTCGCTATCGAAGTTAGCTGCATATACGGAATTAGATGCATTGTCCTCAGAAGCAATGAGGCTGTTGGTAAAGGTAGCCATGGTCTTTTCCTATTTTATAGTTGGTGGCAAAACGAACAACTGCCCGTAATTATACGTAAAAAGGGGCCTATTGAGGTTGTTTTTGGTATTTGATTTATACAAGTTATAAATCTTTTTTTCTCTGTCCAAAAAAACTCGAATAATTTTAGAAAAAATTTTTCAAGAACTAAGTCCCTAAACTTGCAGCATTTTTAGACTTGGACGTGGTGGGAAAACAATAACATTTTGATTTAAATTGCGTACAGGGGATAGGAGGTCATGGAAAAGGTGTTTTTCCTTTTCAAAGTTTCCGTTGCTGGGCAATGCTATATTGGAATTTTCTGAGTGTTTTACAAGGTTACAGAGGGCAGCTGCATTGCACTTTCGGAGCTGGAAGCCTGCAACCATCTAGGTACAACATACCCACTTGGGTCTCGATCGCGATCGCGGTTCGATATCTGGCAATTTTTCCCCTGAGTGGCGTACGATCGCAAATCTTGGCACAATACCAATGCAACTATAAATACAAACAAAGCGATCGCCGAACGAACTCAATAAAAATTTATGGTACATCAGTTACAAACGCCCCATAGCGGTTACCACGCCGATGGTAGCAACCAACGTTTCTTTGAAGGATGGTACTACCGGGTAACGCTGCCGGAAGCTGGGGAGACCTTTGCTTACATGTACTCCATCGACGATCCTCAAGGGGGGCAGCCCACCAGTGGTGGTGCCGCGCAAATTTTAGGTCCCCATGATACGTACTTATGCCGTACTTTCCCCGATGTAAGAAAGTTCTGGGCTTGGCGTCAGACTTTGGGATTGGGACATTGGGGGAAAACCAAATGGCACCGCCAGGCGCAATATTTGCATCCAGACACCTTTGATACCTATATTGTCGAAGGGTATCAGGCGACCGCTACCTGGCATCAAGGAAAATTGTACGACCCCGGCACCGATCGCTACTGTTTGTGGCAGTATGAGATTCAACCTAGGTACGGTTGGGGCGATCGCGAGGGTATGCAAAAACCCACCGCCGGCTGGATGTCATTTTTGCCCATTTTTGAACCCGGCTGGCAAATTCTCATGGCTCACGGCTGGGCAACGGGTTGGATCGAATGGAACGGCGATCGCTATACCTTTACCAAGGCCCCAGCATACAGCGAAAAAAATTGGGGTCGTGCTTTTCCCGAAAAATGGTTTTGGATTCAGTGCAACAGCTTCGACGGCGAACCCGATCTGGCCCTTACTTCCGGCGGCGGCCGGAGAAAAGTATTGTGGTGGGATGAATCGGTGGCTATGGTGGGCATTCACTATGGTGGCAAATTCTACGAATTCGTCCCCTGGAGTGCAGAAATTGAATGGGAAATTGCCCCCTGGGGATTTTGGCGGCTGCGATCGCGCAACCAGCACTACGCCGTGGAACTCACCGCCACCACCAACCGTCCTGGCAAACAGCTACGCGCCCCCACCGAAGGCGGTTTGATTCCTTTCTGTCGCGATACCATGTACGGTAAGGTAACCTTAACCCTGTTCCAACGTCGCGGCGATCGCGATCGAATCATCCTAGAAGCCACCAGTTCTCAAGCCGGCGTCGAAATTGGTGGTAGTCCTTGGAACCAAGTTTGGCGTTCTCGATCGGAACCAAACTTGCTATGATGGATCCAGTTCTGGGGCTGTAGCTCAGCAGGATAGAGCAAGCGCCTCCTAAGCGCTAGGTCGCTGGTTCGAATCCAGCCAGTCCCGTTTTTCGCTGCCAATTTTTCAATTTGGTGGTTCAAAACGCCGTAAATAGCGATACACTTCATTAGCGAGCCACCTCAGTGCATCGCCCAGCAACAACTTGTCCAAACATGGATGTAAACGCAAAACCTGTATATCGACAGCCCACCAAAAGGCAGCGATCGCTTCTATTCAAATGCTCCATTGGTTTGCTCCCCATTCTTTTTTTCTGCGGCTGGTGGGGCTATCGATACCTCAAAAGTCAGCTACAGCCACCAGAAGCCATCTTGGTCTTAGGAGGAGCACCAGAACGGGAAGCCTACGCCGCCAGTTTAGCCCAACGAGAACCCAATTTAGATGTTTGGGTTTCCTCCGGCAGCAATCCCGAATATGCCCATTGGGTCTTTTCGCAAGCGGGAATTGATTTAAACCGCGTGCATTTGGACTATCGGGCGGTGGATACAGTCACCAACTTCACCACCCTGGTCGACGATTTGCAGCGGCAGGACATTGACTGCATTTACCTAGTCACCTCCGATTTTCACATGCTGCGGGCGTTGGTGGTGGCAGAAATTGTCTTTGGCAGTCGGGGCATTGCCGTACGCACCCTTTCCGTGCCCACCAGGGATACAAAAGAACCAACCTTCAAAGTGGTTCGCGACGGCATCCGCGCCATGGTGTGGTTGTTCACCGGGCATACGGGAGCTGGTTTGGCCAAATTCCCATTTCTTTCCCAATTGCCGCCTTCCCAAACTGGTTTGCCTCCAGACAGATCGTTGCAAAATAATAAAATATTCAAGCAGACAGACCAACCTAGTTGATATATGGCTAACCAACCCAAAATTATTGTCTTGGATGACGACCCCACCGGCTCGCAGACCGTACATAGCTGTTTGTTGCTGATGCGGTGGGATGTGGAAACCCTCACTCTGGGCTTGCGGGATAGCGCGCCCATTTTCTTTGTTTTAACCAATACCAGGGCGATGACCCCCCAACGGGCCAGGGAAACTACCCGGGAAGTTTGCCGCAATTTGAAAACCGCGCTCGCCCAAGAAAATATTAGCGATTTTCTGATTGTCAGCCGTTCCGATTCTACCTTGCGGGGACACTATCCCATCGAAACCGATGCGATCGCAGAGGAACTCGGTGGGTTTGACGGTCATTTCCTAACGCCTGCTTTTTTTGAAGGGGGGCGCATTACCCGCGACAGCGTCCACTACTTGCTGGTCAACGGTGTAGAAACCCCAGTTCACGAAACCGAATTTGCCCAAGATTCTGTCTTTGGTTACAGCCACAGCTATCTCCCCGACTACGTAGAAGAAAAGACCCAAGGCAGCATCCGCGCCGGGGAGGTGTTGCGTTTTACCCGTTCCGATATTTATAACGGCTGTTTGGAAACCTTGCTGCAAATGCAGGGCAATCAGTGCGGTGTGGTAGACGGCGAAACCCAAGCAGACCTTGACAAATTTGCCGAAGATGTGTTAGAAGCTGCCCAGCAAGGGAAGCGATTTCTGTTTCGCAGTGCCGCTAGCTGGCTGACTTCCCTCGCCCAACCAGGGGCACAACCGGTGGCGGCGGAAAATATGGCTCGTTACGTGCGCAGCGATCGCCCGGGAGCAGTTTTGGTGGGGTCCCACGTCCGCAAAACCACCACCCAACTGGAAAACCTGTTGCCCGAACCCGACGTAGAGGGGGTGGAAGTGGATGTCTCTCACCTACTGGAAGACACCCAACAGCAACGCGACGAACTCCTACAGCAAACCCTAGAACGGATACAGCCAATCTACCAACAAAACCAAACCCCGGTCATTTATACCAGCCGCGAAGAACTGAAATTTCCCGATGCCTCAACGCGGTTGGCGTTTGGTGAAAAGGTCTCCCAGCTGCTGATGGATATCGTGCGGGGATTGCCTTCCGATCTGGCCTTTTTAATTAGCAAAGGGGGCATTACCTCCAACGATGTACTGAGTAAGGGGTTGAACCTAACCTCTGCCCGCCTGCTCGGTCAAATTTTAGCCGGTTGTTCGGTGGTACGCACCCCCCAAGAACATCCCCAATTTCCCAACCTGCCAGTGGTGCTTTTTCCGGGAAATGTGGGCGACGAACGGGCCTTAGCCACGGTTCACCGTCGTTTCCGACCGTAACGCTATCCGCAACCACCTCGGTATGGTAGGATGCGGATCCAGTTTTTTGATTTGTTACTTCGACCGCAGATGACTGATGAGCCTTCTACGCCTGTAGAAACCACCGTTTCCGAAAATTCATCTGAAACCCCTGCCCCTCATTTTCCTTACCTACAGGTAAACTTTAAAAGCGAGGGGGATAAATTGCTGTTGTTGCTGCCACCCCAGCAAGAAGATGAAACCTTCCAAACCGCATCGGCATCTACCTGGAACGAAATTTGGCAGCAGTTTCGGCAGCGGTTGCAAGGGGGCGATCGCTTCTGGCAGCCCAACACCGACGTGCATCTGTACACCCGCGATCGCTTGTTAGACGTGCCCCAACTACAAGCGATCGCCACTGCCTTGAGCCAACAGCAGCTCTACATCCGCAAAGTATACACCAACCGACGACAAACCGCCGTAGCCGCTGCCAGTGCCGGCTATTCCGTAGAACAGCAAACACCGCCGGGCAACCTCACCACCACCCCCCAAGGAAATCTACCGCCCCTCGATGACCCCCTCTACCTGCAAACCACCGTACGTTCCGGGGTAGAAATTCGCCATCGCGGTAGTGTGATTTTGCTCGGCGATGTCAACCCTGGCGGTTCCATCGTTGCCGCTGGTGACATTTTGGTTTGGGGAAGGCTCCGCGGTGTCGCTCACGCCGGCTTGGAAGGCAACACCAAATGCCGGATTATGGCCTTAAAAATGGAACCCACCCAAATTCGCATTGCGGATTTTGTGGCTAGGGCACCGGAAAATTCTCCAGCCCAGCTAGTTCCCGAAGTCGCTTACATCACCAATGGTGGCATTCGCCTCGCCCAAGCTGGAGATTTTGGCAAAGCCCTCGGCAGCAAATAAACTCGCTCCCCCCTGCAAAATCCCTCGCCAAGCATGTGAGGATTTAGGGAAAATAGAAGCGTAGGATGGCCGCATATACGCCACCAGCATACGCTCTATTGTTGCCTGGTTGGGTGTCTGCCTAACCATGTTTCTTTCGCCCACAGCTATTGATTGCAAAGACACCTATGAGTCGCATTATTGTTATTACATCTGGAAAGGGAGGCGTCGGCAAAACCACTTGCACAGCCAACTTGGGGATGGCTCTGGCACAGCTCAATCGCAAAGTCGTGGTGGTGGATGCCGATTTTGGCTTGAGAAACCTGGATTTGTTGCTGGGATTGGAAAATCGCGTTGTATACACGGCGGTTGACGTCCTCGCAGGGGAGTGTCGCCTGGACCAGGCTTTGGTGAAAGACAAGCGACAGCCCAACTTAATGCTGCTACCGGCGGCCCAAAATCGCATGAAAGATGCCATTTCGCCGGAACAAATGCGGACAATTTTGCAGGAGCTAGCCAGCAAATACGATTATATTTTGGTGGATTGTCCGGCAGGGATCGAACAAGGCTTTCACAATGCCATTGCCGGGGCAACGGAAGCGATTGTGGTCACGACTCCGGAAATTTCCGCCGTGCGAGATGCCGATCGCGTGGTGGGTTTGTTGGAAGCTCACGATATTAAAAATACCCATCTCATCCTTAACCGCCTCAAACCATCTATGGTCGAGGCCAACGATATGATGTCTGTACAGGATGTCCAAGAAATTCTCGCCATTTCTTTGCTGGGTGTCATTCCTGAAGACGACCGGGTGATTGTCTCCACCAACCGCGGTGAACCCCTGGTGCTCACTGATGAAGGGGTTTCCCTCGCTGGGGTGGCGATTGGACACGTGGCTCGTCGTTTGGAAGGGGAGGAGGTGGAATTTATCGATTTTCACGCTCCCCCAGAAAATATTTTTTCTCGCCTGCGGAAACTTCTATCGACCAAGATTATCTAGAAATTTTCTAGACCGAACATCAGCCAGAATGACGCGATCGATGCATTTGCTGCGTACTTTTGGTCTCGCTGGCTGGTTCTGTGTAAAAACTTACTTCCCAAGCGAAAGCCATGCTTAGCGAACTGTTTGAAAAACTATTTTCCCGCTCTAACGAGCAGACCAGCCGCAATACGGCTAAGGATCGACTGCGGCTGGTGATCGCTCACGATCGCTGCGATTTAACCCCGGAAATGCTAGATTCGTTGCAAAAGGAAATTCTGGAGGTCGTATCGCGATATGTGGAGGTGGATGCGGAAGGGTTGGAATTTTCCTTGCAAAGCGATCGCCGTACGACCGCCTTAACAGCCAATATGCCCATTCGTCGCATCAAACCCAAATCCGCAGAAGAACAAGAAGACGGCAAGGACTAGCCAGTCATAGGGAAATCGCGATCGCCTCAAGCCAACTCTCGTTCCCACAAACATTCTTCAGGTGGTTGGATTTCCACCACAGCTTCCGACAGGGGAAGCTGGCGAATTTCTGGTTGCAAAACATTGACCTGATACACCCAATTGTTGTCGATATCCACAGCCGTTAGCCAACCACTGACCGGACTGTAAACGCCAGTATCGATTGCCAACCAACCGGGTCCCCGAACCAATTTGCCAGGTTCCACCCCGGCAAAGGTATAGGTAATGGTATGCCCGAAAATAATTTGCTTGTGGGCAAAGTACGGTTCCGTAGCCGCGTGAAATTCGTCGCGAATCCAACAAAATTGTTCGTTGGTTTGTTCTTCAAGAGGCAGGTTGGGATCGACCCCCGCATGCACCAACCAGACATCTCCCAAATCAATATAACCGGGTAGCTCCTGCATCCATTGCAAGTGCTGCACCAGCCAGATATCGGGAACGGTTTTGTAACTCGCCAAGGTGGCATGACCGCCACCGTACAACCAAGTGGGCAACGCTGGAGAGCGAGCAAAATCGCTGGCAAAGGCATCGAGAAACATTTGTTCGTGGTTGCCCAAAACGCAGGGATAGTTATTTTGTCTGACAAATTCCACCACTTGGGCACTGTTGGGACCCCGGTCTACCAAATCCCCAAGAAAATATAGTTCGTCTTCACTGCCTAGCTCGATGGTTTCCAGCAACTGCATCAGTCCATCGTAATGACCGTGTACGTCCCCAATGAGGATGCGTCGTCTTTTTTGGTAATTCATAGTAAAAACAATAGGCAAACTAGCGTACGAGTGCTTTTTTTCGGCTGGAATCGCCTGCACTCAGGGAAATAGGATTTCCCCCCTACCCTCGATCTTTTCGCAAGCACTCGTAGAAAAGCGTCGGCCATTGTGCTGAAACTACCTCGGCCATAATGTCGATCTTTGAATACTTCGTTTGGCTTAGATATTGTGGAAAATACGGAGATTGTATGCAGGATTTTTTAGGTCAAAATCCCCAAACGATGTCAAAAATTGGTGGCAACCGGAAAAAGTCGATTAATTTTTTAAAGCTTTCAGAAAACGTTGTAACTGACCGAACACCCCTGCCGGTTTCCCAGTTTGCCCGGAGGGAGAATCCCCCTGGGAGCTAGCATCGCTTTGGGAAGTGCTTGCCGTCGGAGCAAACAGTTCTTCCAACTGGTCTGCCGTTGGTTTTTCCGGATATTCTGCCATTAATTCGTAATCGGTTTCGGTTTCTCGCCAAACTTGCCAGGGCGAAGGATAGCAACGGAAAATCGCTGCACCGGAGATGGGTTTGATATAGTAACACGACAGTAGGGTACTGAGAAAGCGTTCCCGCAGTTGGCGTCCGGCATAGCCAATGCCTACAGTGGCAATATCTTCTAAGTTGGGAGCGAGCAACACCACCAACTTGTCTGCCGCTAGTTCGCACAGCTTTTCTACTTGCTTGACTTCCACGGATGACGGCTGTACTAGTAGGTAGGCGGCATCTTCTGCTTCCACTCGGCTATCAACAGGACTGCGTTCCGACCCTAAGTCGCTGATGCGATAGGGCAAGTCTTGCCAATCTCGCTTGGCGAGGGCTGCTGCCCCCGTGTCGGGAAACATAATTTTGAGGTGACGGCCGTATTCTTCAAACAGGGGTAGAAATTTTTGGGCGACTGGCATGATTTTGAGTTCTGGGAACACCAATTCCACTTGCACCCGCGAGTAACCGTCTTCTACCGCTGCTTTGGTTGCGGTTTGAGCTTGTGCGATCGCTTCGTCCAAACTCGTGGGAAGATTCGCCATAAATACCACTGTCCGATCTCGTCACCCTCCTATCATAATCCCGATCGTCAGTAATTTCCACAAAATCCCAACATTGCTGGTTAATTTTCTTTATGATATCCTAGCAAGCTATAAGTTTTTTCTCTTTTAAGGCTCGTTCAAAAGGATCGGGAATGGGGATTTTTGCTCAATCGCGATCGCTTGGCACAGCTATTTTTCTATCAATATAATGAAAGTACGGTAACCATTCAAACCCTCGGGTTGGAGATAGTACAATGTCCGAAAACCAACAAACGCCCAATCAATTTTTAACCTACGAAGAAGCTGCTGATGTGGATGCTTCTCTTTTATCCAGCCATGAAAAATTCTTAGCTCGCTTAACCATTTCTTCGCAACGACTTTTGCAAATTATTGCCGAAGACGCGGGGGTTCCCATTGAAGAACTCACCCACCAGCAAATTGTTTCTTGGTTTGAAAAAGACAACAAAATTCGCCGGGAACAAGGACCGGAAGCTGCGGTTCTCAAATGGTAACTTCTCTTGGTTAGCTAGTTCGTTGGTTTCCCTATCCCCAATAATATCGGCGAACCACAGTGGCTATGGTCATGGTTTGGACAACCAGTAAGTAAAATACCAAAGCGGTGGAAAATTGTGGGCTCGGCAAACGCAGCCTGCGGTTGTAAAAAAGCAAAAACAACAACGGTGCGATCGCGATAAAATATCGACCTTGAACCCCACCAATGACGTTGGCACCCACCGGACTACCTGCAGCATAAATCAACGTAAAAATTAAGCCACTGCTTGCCAACCATACCCATCCCAAAAGCCATTTTTGCCAACCAGCGATCGCGACGGTGGATTCACTTCCATCGGTTAAAGCCACCACCAACAAAATCACCCAATAGGAAATTGTAACTCCCCAAGGCAACACCGTATCCAACCATCCCAACTTGCCCACAAATTCCACCAAATAACTCCCACCAAATGTCTGCAACGTTTGCAAAAAAATCCCCACATATTCAACGGGATGCTGCAAAACAAACAAAATTTGTTCTTCGGGGCGAATGCTGGGATAAATTTTGCCGTAATTGCCGCCAGCCAGAGACGACCATACCAACATTGTTAGTACGCTTGCCAACACCATTCCCCCACCAACCAAAGTATATTTAGACCTCCAAGGAATGGGTGGAGAATTGCTCGATGGATTGCGATTGACTTGGCTAGCAGGAATTAAGAAAAACAGCAAAACCAACGGAATATACGCTGGTTTCACCAACGGTAAAGCCAAGACCAACATTCCCAAAAACCACAAATCGCGATCGCTTGTGCTAGGCTTAGCCAAACTGTATTGTAAAAACGTAGCCGTTAACAAAAACACCAAACCATTGGTCGCCGCATCCGCCGATAGAGACGCCGCTTGAAACAACGACATAGGCATTAACAAAAGCAAAGCCAAAAGCCAAGCAAAAATCGGCGATCGCGCGATCGCCAAATATCCCAATCCCAACCACGCCAATAAATTGCAAAATCGCCCCAAATAAAACAGAATTAGAGGAGAAGCACCCAAAATTCTCCCCACAGCAATCCCCACAATTTGAGGCAAATAAGGCACCGGCGAATACAAAGCTGCCCCTTGGAAGCGAACAAACACGCGATCGCTTGGTTGCAAAGGCAAATCCAACAAAGCCAAAATATCCTGGGGATTTTGTTTCACCTGTGCGGAACCACGGAGATTAGGAGGAGAAACCTCCCGAACCGTAACTAGCAAACTCCTAGGTAAATAGCCACCGCTGCAGGGAATATCTTGGCGATCGCGCGTATAGCCAGAACATTCCCCCACATGATAATCTGCTAGTATCTGCCCCTCGCTAAGTTGGTAAGCGCGATAAAAATGCTGGTACTCATCGGGAACCTGAAACGGTGGCGTTAGCAAGACCAACAACGCACCAAAAACCCCACCAATCCACAAAAACGCCTTTTCCGGAACTTTCCAAATCGCCATACTGCCGCCGCTTCAGTCAAACCAAAAAAGTGTTTAAAAACAATCGTACCTTCCCATCACATCATCACATCAACAACCGATGAATCGGTATCCGCGGAACATTCGCCACATCGTAGTGAATGGCTGCCAGCAGCGATTGAAACCCCAAAATAACCGGCAACGCTGCCGCCATCACCGTTCCACTGGTAGCGGGAATCCCCCGTTGAAAGCTCAGATACCAATGAAAAATACCATAAACGCCGCCAAATCCGATAAACAGGATAGCAACGAGAAATTCCAAAGACCCAATATTAAAATCCCGCAAGTAGTAATTGTAAAAAATACGCTTCGCCAGGCGGTTAAGATACTTGCCAGGAAACTCCCAAATTACCTTGCAAATATTGAGATGGCTGGTGGCACCTGTGTATTTCGACCTCATGGGAACATCGTAAACCACCGCACGTACCGTACTGAGGCGAAATAAAATATCGCTTTCAAAAAAATACCCGCGGTCAAGTTTGTGCAGGGGAATGCTTTGTAACGCTTGTGCGTGAATCGCCGTATACCCGTTGGTGGGGTCCATAATATCCCAATAGCCAGTAGCAATTTTGTTGGCAAACGACAAAGCCGCATTTCCCAACAAGCGGATAGCCGGCATTCCCTGTAAATGTTCCAATTCAAAAAAACGGTTGCCTTTCACGTAGTCAGCGATGCCTTGGCGGATGGGAGAGACAAACTTCGGGATTAAAGCCGGGTCCATTTGACCGTCGCCGTCAATTTTGAGGATAATGGTAGCACCATCGGCGATCGCTTGTTGGTAGCCAGAAATCACCGCCCCACCAACCCCTTGATTGCGTTGGTGGTAAATCACCCGAACCCGCGCATCGCAACAGGATTTTTCCACATATTCGCCGCTCCTGTCGGGGCAACCGTCATCGACCACATAGACCCAATCGACCATATTGGGAATGGCATCAATAACCTGGGCAATATAGGGTTTGACCCGATAGCAAGGAATTACGACGGCGATTTGGCATTGGTCTGTGTTGTCTTCGCGGTGGAATTCTCTTCCCGATAGGCGGCATCCAACTGCCATGCAGTCACCAAAAACAAAGGCAAAATACACCAAAACAAGGGCACCGACCGCCGACGAATGGGGCGGAACCCATTTTGTTTCAGGTAGGATTCTACCTCATATCCGGTGTGGTAGTGATCTTTTGGTTTTTGCAAACCGGATAGTTTTCGCAGGCAATTATACAGCCAATTTTCCGTGGGGAGGGAAGTCAGCAAGATGCCCTTAGGTTTGAGCCAGCGACGCAAAGCTTGGGTGGGAACGGATAAATCCGCGAAGTGTTCCAAAACATCAGCAGCGACAATTACATCAAACGTAGCGGCAGGCATATGCACTTTGGCAATATCTTCGGCGAGAATTTCCACATTGCTGATGCGGTAATGTTTGATCACCTGATAGGCTTCGCGGCTTTCCAGGTCTACAAAACAAACGCGGTCAAACTGCGTTGAAAGGGTGGGGAGAAACACGCCGCCACCGCCGCCGAAATCCAATCCCATTTTCCGTTGGCTTTCCGGTTGTAAAGTTTGGATGAGTTGGGCAATCAACCACAGGCGCATCCAGAAAAATTGTCTGACCAACCAATTGCGGGAGTAGTATAAGGAAGGAATGCGATCGCTATCGCTGGCAATACCGCGTAAAAAATGGGAATCGACTTTCACGAACATCTAGGTACGATATTTTTCTATCAAAACAACATGATTGGATACCATCCCTAGAAATTTGGGATAGTACCAATGCTGTTCTATACGAACTTTTGCTTGTGTGGCTGTGTTCTGAATCAATGATAAAATTTCTTGATGGTGCAATAGCCGCAAATTTTCTTCTTGCGACCAGAATTTCATCCCCAATCTGGCTAATAGCCAACGATGCCAAGGTCTGGGCAACCAATGGAGAACAGGGAGTTTGGTGTGGAATTCCAGCCAGTGGTGTCGGTTGGGGGTGGTTAGAAATATTCTCGGGTAAGCAATGAATAAATTTTGTAAATAGGATTGTTGGGATGCTTGGTTGCCTACATGTTCGAGAACTGCGGAAGAAATTACGCAGTCGATGGCAAATTTTTGCGGTATTTCGTGGTCATGTTGCCAATCGATAACGGTTAGATGGGGAAAGTGGGTTTCTAAATGAGAAATATCTTCTGGTGAGGTGGCATAGACACAAGCGCCATCGGCAAGCAACCAACGAATAAAACAGTTACTATCGGCGCGTTCGGTATCGGGGGTGGCGCCGTGTTCTAAAAAGCTTTTGCCTGCTACACCACCCATTTGCTGCCGCAACCATTCATACATTTGACGGCGGATTGTTAGCGAGGCTTGAATTTGCAAGTTCGTTAGGGGATGGTTGCGGTTGAAGTAGTCGATGCCTTTGGTGGTCATTTGGGAGTATCGAAGGGGGAAGCGTTTAGAAGGAGTGGTGTTTCTACTGTGTGGTGGTTTGGTGGCGTTTATGGTATGTTGGTGCTATTCGTATTTGTTTTTGTAGCGATCGCTGAGAACGGCGTAAAAGAAGCTGCTAAATAAGGTATGAACGCCCATGACGAGGAGGGTCATCCCTGTCACTGCTGGTCGGAAAGCGTTTAACGGACCAAAATTGCCGCTGACCCACGCTTTGATGACGGAAAGTTCCCATGCCAAGCCGATTGCCAGTAAAGCAAGGGAAATCAAAATAATGCGTTCCATTGTCAACCAGCGTAGCAGTTTGTCCATTTTTGCAGAACGTCTGGTTACGCGATGGGTAAGGGTATACAAATAGGCTAGCAATCCCATTACCAAAATTTCATATCCTATAATACACAACAAGGCAGCAACCACAATCCAGTGGTCGTTGAATCCAATTCCTGCTAAATAAACATAAGTCCCACCGGGTGCTGTATTCAACGCGATCGCTAAAATACTACCGCACAGAAATAGCAAAATTCCTGGTATCCAGTACAGTACTTTGGGGGCAAACAGCAGAATATATTTCAAATGTCGCCAGCCATCTGCCCAAGGTTGTAAATGGGGTGGGCGATCGCGACCGTCTGGATGTAAAGTAATGGGAACTTCGGTGGATTTCAATCCCAAAATAGCGGCTTTCACCAACATTTCGGAGGCAAATTCCATCCCCCGCGATTCCATGGTCAAACTGGTAAAAGCAGGTTTGGATATCGCCCGCAAACCACAATTCACGTCGCTAAATTTACAACCATACACCCAATTTAAAATCTTGGTCAGCACTGGCGTTCCAATATAACGATTTTTCCAAGGCATAGCCCCCGGTAAAATCGTTCCCCGCAACCGACTTCCCATGACCAAATCATAACCATGCTGCAATTTTTCCACCATGGGAACCGCTTCGCGAAAATCGTAGGAATCGTCGGCATCTCCCATAACCAAATAATGACCTTTGGCGGCTTTCATCCCGGCAATTAAGGCTGCCCCGTAGCCTTTTTTGGTAACTGGTACCACTCTAGCGCCCAATCGTTCCGCTAACGCTACCGAACCGTCAGTGGAACCGTTGTCGGCAATGACGATTTCTCCTTGCAAATTGAGTTGTGCGATCGCTGTTTTGGCTTTGTCAATACAAGTTTCTAAAGTACGCACTTCGTTCAAACAAGGCATGACAATGGATACGTCAATTCCTTGCGTTTGGTGGTTAGGAAGATTTTCCCGGGCGAGAGCAATATCGTTTTCCACCAATTCTCTGCCACAAATACGCTACGCCCATAGCAAAGCACAACCAGGGCAGCGGTGCAACCGGCAACAGATAACGAAATTTTATGGGATAGCTGGTAGCATCGATATAGGAGAACAACACCCACCGAACCACCAAATAAGACAAAGCCAACAGCATCACCCATGCCCCAACCGGGTCGCGGGTATGGGGATATCGCCAGCTATAATAAAGTTCTACAACCAATCCCACCAAACCACAACCCACCAACCAGGGATATCCCCAGCGAAATATTCTGGCTATAGCAAAAATGATTTTGTTTTTACCTTGGTTGAACGGTTCCTGAAGGCGATCGATAAAATCCGCCGGTTCTCTGGTAATCTTGGCAAAGTACTTGCGGCGCCATTCCTTATCCGTTTCCCCTTCGGAAGGATTTAATGCCAGCGAATCATCCCAGGAATACCTGGTTAGCTTCAGAGGTTCCCGCAACAAGCTATCCGCCAACTCTTGCAAACTATTGAGAAAAGGTTGCAAGTATTCCCATCGCGGAACTGGCGCCAATCCCGAACCAAACCAACTAGGTTCTCGACAGGCAATTTCGCCGTTTTCGCAGGCAGTGGCAATTTCTTGGCCAATTTGCTGGTAAAAAGATTCCGTTCGAGGCGCGGATTCGTAGTAACCAGCCTCATTGACAGCATTGCGCAGCGCCCAAATAAACCAACCGCCAGCATAATCATCGCAAATATCGGTGCGACTGCAAGAAGCTTTCCGCCAAACCTCTCCTCTGTCGCTTTCCAAATAACCTCTTAACTCTCGAAAGCGATCGCTCGCCTCGTATGCCGCTTCCCGTGCGGATTTGGGCACTGGCACCATACGACGGAAAGAATCTGGTTCGATACGAGTTAAATTTCCATAGGCAGCGCGCACCCCTGGGGTGGTAAAATCGCTGGTAACAAACAAGCCATAGTGGTGGTAATTAAACGCGCAAATCCCCATGGTCAGGGCAATTGGGGGGATAACCATCACAGCGATCGCGCCTGCCAACTGTCCCCATCCCCTTTTTTTGGCAAACACTTCCCCTAATTTACTATTTAACAATATTCTTACAAAAATCCCCCCAAATGTCAAGAAAAACGTAGGAACAATTAAAATCGCCTCCGGGCGAATATTCCAGAACCAAGCCAGTAGCAACCCCAGAACCAGCGCCCATCCCAGGAATTGCCGAGAAAAAAAGTTTGCCTTCCCAAAATGGATGAGACAGGCAAGAATCAACAAAATCAAAGGCAAATAAACAGCTTCTTGGACAGCTTTGCGATTCCAAAAAAAAGCCATCGGCATCCAGCTATAAACCGTAATAAAAATAACCGGAACCAGAGGCTTTCTTTGATAGAAAAAAACCGTTCCCGCCAGAAACAATCCCGCCAGCAAATAAAACAATTCCTGCGCCAACCGCAAAGAAAATCCCAGCCAATAGCTAACAGCAATAAAAGCGGGATATCCCGAATTGCGCATTAACGTCAACATATCGTAGTCGGGAACACCGGGAGACACCATTTCCCGTGCCATCATGATGTAGCGCAGGCTATCGTATCCCCCATAGGAAGCCAAAATCGGCAAATGGCTACTCAACCATAGCTTACCCAAAACCGCTGCTAGGGGAATCGTCCAAAGCCACCAGGGAAACATAGAAACTTAGAAAAATTAAAGAGAGAAACAGAAGCATTGGAGCATTGGGGCAAGTCGGCGGCGTCAGAGACAACCATCAATTGTACTTCCCCACCTCAGTAGCTCCCCAACTCACCATACTTCCATACCTTCCTGACTAGCGGACATTTTCAAAACTACTGGTTTTGCGCAAGAAAGCATTGGTCAAAATGCTCAACACCGTACGTTCGCGTACTTGAATTTGCGCTGTTACCGCCATACCCGATTGCAAAGGAATAGAACGTTCTTCACCAACGGGGAAACTTTGCTGTTTTAATTGCACTTTAGCTGGGAACATGTATTGCTGGCGTCCTTCTTGCTGGTCGGGAGGCAACGCATTTTTGCCAATTTCAACCAATTCGCCTTCAATAACACCAAATTCCGTGTGCGGGAAAGAAGCCACATTCAGGTCTACTTTCATGCCTTCCTCAACGAAACCAATATCCTGGTTGCTAATTTCCACCGATGCCACCAGTTCCTCAGTAGGCACAATTTCTACCACAGTTTCCGAGGCGTCAACCACATACTCGTCCGTCGGTTTTAAATTGAAAACATAGCCATCCACTGGAGAACGAATTTCTTGGTATTCCAAATCCTGTTCTGCACTAGCCAGACGACTTTGAATTTGGGCCAGTTGCTGTTGGTTGTCCAAACGCGACCGACTCAATTGGGCTTCGGCTTCGTCGATTTTCTTCTGGTTTTCAGCAATACGGGTGCGGATTTCCTTTTGGAATTTCGCCTTGGCATTGTTCAGTTCTTCCTGGAAACGGGAAATTTCATACCGCAGGCGCTGCTGTTCCTGTTGCAAGCGTTCGATTTCAGCTTGGGTGGATTGAATTTCAGATTGCGTTCTGTTCATTTCATCCCGGGCTGAAATCACCTGATTTTGACTGGAGAGCATTTCCTGCTGCTGCCGAGTCAACTGCATTTGCGACATAGCCCCTTGTTCCACCAACGGTTTGATGTTTTCCACCATTTCCTGGTTGGTTTCCATCATTTCCCGGGCCGTTTCTTCCCGTTGTTCTGCATTTTGCCGACGTTCCTGCAATTTTTGCAGGCGTTTTTTGGCGGCGTCTAGTTCCACACCCGCTTGGGAAAGTTCTTCTTGTTTTCCCTGGATTTTCAAACGCGCCGATTGGATTTGGGAACGGTACTCCGATAGGCTAGCGATGACCAGTTGCTGCTGGTTGCGGGAAAAATCGCTGTTGTTAATCGTTTTGATAGTACCGATGTTTCCCTGCAGTTGCGCCCGGAGAAATTGGTTCTCCGCCAGGAGATTCTCCCGGGTTTGGGTGAGGTGGTTCAGTTCCGCATCGGTGATTTGGGCGTTATTGGTATTGAGATTGTTGCTATTGCCATCGAGGGCAGAATCATATACCTGATTTTCGCGCATCAAGCTGTTGCGCAACTCTCGCAAGGATTCCACTTCCGAACGGGCAACCCGGGGTTTGAGGCTGACGAGTAAATCTCCTTTTTCTACTTTTTGCCCGTTTTCGACGTGGATTTTTTGCACCACCCCTTTCACGGGGGCTTTAACTGGTTTGACCGCACCTTTTGGCTCTAGTTTACCTTGAGCGGGGACGGCTTGGTCGATTTTGGCAACGGAAGCCCAAATCACGGCAGAAACGACACCACCTATAATCAGATAAATGAAAGCCCGCGACCAAAATCGGGAACGTTCTAAAATAACCGGTTGGTCAATTAAAGTTCCTGTTTGTGGCAGTTTGCGCTGTGTAGTCATACGATTTCCTCAATTTATATCTCAATTTATAGCTGAGATTCTTGCTGTTGGTAGAGGCAGTAGTACCGTCCTTTGAGACCCATTAGTTCTTCGTGAGTGCCTTGTTCCACCAACGATCCATTGTCCATAACTAAGATGGTATCGGCACTTTTCACGGTGGGTAGGCGGTGGGTAATGAAAAAGACCGTGCGACCTTTGAATTCTTCTTGTAGATTTTGGGAGACCAAACGTTCGGTGTTGTAGTCCAAGGCGCTGGTTGCTTCGTCGAGGATGATTAATCGCGGACGTTGTAAGACCACCCGGGCAATGGCAATTCGCTGACGCTGACCGCCAGACAAATTCGCTCCTCGTTCTCCCACGGGGCTGTTGTAACCCTGAGACAAGCCCATAATAAAATCGTGGGCGGCGGCTACTTTGGCGGCGGCAATAATTTCATCGTCGGAGGCTTCTGGGTTGGATAGGGCAATATTGTCGCGTACCGTACCGTTGAACAGCAGGGTGTCTTGCAAGACCACACCGATTTGGCGTCGCAGGGAATACAGCTCTACTTTATTTATATCGTATCCATCCACTTGAATGTAGCCGGAGGTGGGTTCGTACAATCGCTGCAATAACTTCATGAGGGTACTTTTCCCGGAACCGGATTGACCCACAATGCCGATGAAGGTGCCTTTGTCAAAGGATACATTTAGGTTGGTAAGCACCAAAGGTCCGCCTTCGTGGAAACGGAAGGATACTTCGTTGAAAGCCACTGACCCTTGAACATCCGGCATGGGAATGTTTTGCATGGTTTCGTCGTCGGATTCCGGTTCCGCGTTTAAGATGTCTTGCAACCGTTCCACCGACATGCCGACTTCTTGGAAGTTTTGCCAAACTTGCACGAAACTAACCAGGGATTGAATCACGTTGTTGGAAATAATGCGGAAGGCGATGAAGTGACCGAGGGTGAACCCATCGTCGTTTAGAACCAAATACGCGCCAAACCACAACAGCAACATCATGGATACTTTGTTGAGAAATGAGGATATGGAAGAGGCTGTACTTTGGGTCAGGGCGGTTTTAAAGGAGGCGTTCATGTAGCGGGCGTAGCGTTCGTACCAGTTCCAACGCGCCGTCAGCTCTAGGTTTTGGGCTTTGACGGTTTGAATGCCGCCGATGGATTCTACCAAGTAGGATTGGGCTTCGGAATAACGCTCTGCCCGTCGCCGCAGCATCCGTCGTACCACGGGCGATGTAATCAGAATTTGCAAGGCAAATAAGGGCACAACCGCCAAGACAACTGCAGTCAGAAGGGGGCTGATGGCAACCAGAATCACAATGTAGAGAACGGAGAAGACTGCGTTCAAGACGACCGTGAGGGCGGTACCGGTGAGGAACTGGCGGATGTTGCCTAGCTCGTTCATCCGACCGGCGGTTTCCCCGACCTGGCGTTTGTCGAAGTAAGACAGGGGCAGTCGAAACAGGTGGTCGATGACTTGAGAGCCTAAGTTGAGGTCAATGCGGTTGGTGGTATCGACGAAGGTATAGCTGCGCAAGCCGGTGAGGATGGCTTCTAACAGGGCAACACCGATCAGAAAGATGACGATGACCTCCAATATGTCGGTATTGCGCTGCCCGATGACTTTCTGAATAATTAGAAAGAAGCCTAAGGGGGTTGCCAGTCCGAACAGTTGGATGAAAAAGGAGGTGATGAAGACTTCGATTAGCACCTGGCGATGCTGCATTAGGGAGGGGAGGAACCACCAAAAGCCGAATTTTTCTTTGCGGTCGGCGGCTGGTTGGTGCAAAAGCAGGATTTGCCCGGTGTCTTCCCAGGTATCGGTGATTTCTTCTGGGGTTTTGTGCATGACCCCCACTTCGGGGACGGCCATGACAATTTCTTTTTCGCTAATTTTGTAGAGTAAGGCGAAACTGCCTTCCCAGACGATCATAGCCGGACCTTTTAGCCGTTTGAGCGATCGCTTGGGCACTTGAGCTAGCTGCACCTGCAACCCCAAGGATTGCCCCACGGCACCGCAGTCGTAAAGGGTTAGGTCTCCTTTTTGATTGACTTGGTTGAGCAAAAATTTGCGAATAGGGTCGCGGCGGAAAGACAACCCCAGGTAGCGGCTAATCATTTTAAAACAAGCCATGGCCGCATCCACCGACCCCCGTCCTCGGAAAAAGGGATATTTGGTAGCTGGGGCGAGGGCGTCGGATTCCCCTTCTTCAGGAGCTTCCGGACCGTAGGGGATTTCTTGTCGGTCGTGCTGTTCTGACGCTGCCGGCAACACTTCCACGTTTTCTTCCGCCACTGGTTGGGATTGCTGTTGGAGTTCTTGGGCGGGAACCCCTAACAAACGCGCCCCTTTGTTGCTTTCTACGGTGAGGGAGCTGCCGTTAAATTCCAGACGTGACCCGGAAGGGGTTTCCTGGAGTTTGCCGCTGCTAACTAACCAAATAAAATTGCTGTCTAAATCCGTGGAACTGACCCGGGTTTGCGGTTGTAGGGTCACGACTCGGCTTTTTTCGCTCAGATCTAAAGCCAGCTCGCGCAGGTCAAAACCGCTATCCGCTCGCCTTTCTAGTTCCAAACTGAGCAGTTCAAAAACTTCTGTCAGGGAAGCGTGTTCCTGAAAATACCTTTGTAATGCGGGTTCTTTTTCCAGTAGCGCTAAAAAGTCTCCGGAGGCAAGGGTAATACAGGTAACTTCGGTGGAAGCGATCGCAGTTTCGCTGGGTATTCCCCGTACCAAACTTGCCCAACCCAGAATTTCACCGGAGCTTACCCGTTTCAGGCTCACCTGCGACTGGGTTCGCTGGTCAAACCCCAGGATGCGAACTTGACCGTCGTAAATGATGGCAATTTGATTGGGCATTTTATCGCGCTCGAACAGGCGCTGCCCAATGCGATAGCGCAGCAACTGGCATTTGGCACCTAGGGATTTACGCTTTTCCGGTGCCAAACGGTCGAAGGGAGGCGTTTTTGCCAAAAAATCGGGGATGTGCGATGGAGAGATTGCTTGAGTCATGCTACCAACAGTGGTGGAAACCTTGCTTCATGGGTGGTTGGTCTTGGGGAGTGGAACGCCGTTTTCGCGGGAAAAAAGGGGGATAAATTTTGAAATAATGACCGACTATAGCAGACAATCGAGGTCATTTTAGCACCAGTCTATGAAAGTATTGGTTACAATTCCCCATTTTTACAATCCAAAGGGCGATGGTCGTTATGGGGCCACCAAAAGCGATGCGCGATCGCGTTTGCAGGCGCTAACCCTCAATTTACGGTTTTTGCGTGCCCATTACGGAACCTCTCAAGATTACTATTACTACCAGCAAGCTCCCCAGGTCTTGCCGGCCAATCAGAACTATCGTTCCCAGTTGGATGTAGTTATTTGTACAACGCAAAACCGGCATCTTCTGGAAAGACTACCAATACCATCGTCGTTATACAAGCACCATCAGTGCCAAGCAGAACCCATGTTCCTGGGGTTTGAGTGCCATCACGTTCTGCGGGAAAATTTAGGGAACTACGATTATTATTGCTATATCGAAGACGATTTGCTACTGCACGATCCTTTGCTGTTTGCCAAGCTTCATTGGTTTACCAGCTCTATGGGCAATGAATTCTTGTTGCAGCCTAACCGCTACGAGTTGCCTTTTCCCCCAAATATTAAAAAAGTTTACATTGACCCCGAGTTTGAAACCGAACGCAACCAGGAGATTCGCTATGTTTTCCAACAAAAACTAACTGCCCAACTCATGGGGCAGCCTATTTATTTCAAACGGGTCAGCAATCCCCACGCCGGTTGTTTTTTCCTCAATGCCCAGCAAATGGAAATGTGGGCGCAACAGGAGTTTTTCGGCACGCCAGATACAAGATTTTTTGGACCTTTAGAAAGTGCCGCTTCCAGCGGTATCATGCATACGTTCAAGGTTTACAAACCAGCCGCCGAAAATGCCAATTTTTTGGAAATTCAGCACTTTGGCGAGGATTGGAGCCAGAAGTTGCCCCATGTGAAATTGTGGTAGCAGGGGGCGTACCGAGCCTACCGAGCCTGGGAGATATAATTGGTTGTTGTTAGAGTCGATGCCCCCATGCTCGGTATGCCTATCTACGAAGCCACTGAGGAAGAGTCTAACAACTGAACCTTGCCGTTATTTTTGATTTCTTTTTGCAACCAATTCTCAAATAACTCGTCGATCATGCGGCGGCGCATGGCATCGTCAAGTTGGGCGGGAATGTATTTTTCCAATCGGATAATCAAAAACCACTGGGCAAGCTTGCGCGGTGCCCACAACTGACCTGGCTGGCTGATGGAGAGCAATTTGGCTAGCATGGGGTGGGGTTGGCTGAGGGAAACCGGTCCTAACAAACCACCTGTGCGGGCTTCTGGACCTTTAGAATATTCCCGTGCCAGTTCGGAAAAACTTTGCTCTCCTTCTTGGATGCGGAAGTAAATTTCCTGTGCCAAACCATAATCTTGAATCCGGATGAGAGAATAAACCACCTGGTCGAGGTCGTTTTTCCGTTTCAAGAAGTGGGATTCTACACGATTTCCCCATTTGGCTTCTTTAAATTTATCAATGAGAAGGGGACGAATCGCGATCGCTGCTACTTGTTCTGGGGTTATCCCTTGCTGTTCTCGCCAGGCTTGGCGTTTTTCTTCCGTATCGAGTTTTTTCTGTTGGTAAAAATTCTCAATAGCTTCTTGTTTTTCCTCGTCGGTGCAGGTAAATTCTTCTTGCAGGCCTTGTTCTTGGGGAAAAGTTTCCAAGGCTCGGTCGATAATAATTTCGCGCACCAATTGCGGCATCAACTGATACCGTTGCAAGAGAGTAGGGAGTTGGTGGTCTGTAACGACGCGATCGCCGACTTGAAATAAATCGCTCATTTTTATGTAATATTCTACCGTCAGCTTCTGAAACTTATAGAGAAGCTAGAGAACTAGAAAGATTCTAGCAACTCAACGAGATTTTTCTATAGGAAAATATAGGCATGGGCTGGGGAGATGGGGAGTGTTGAGTCAATTCCACATACCTGCTATTTTACCCATCTTGGCGTTCCTCCATTCTATAAATGTTTTTCTATAAACCAAACCGACTATGAATCTAGCGTACTACGATCGCGCCAATCCCGACTTGCTGAAATTGCTGCCTGCCGATGCCGAAATTATCGTAGAAATCGGTTGCGGTACGGGGGCGTTGGGGCAACAATATCGGCAGGTGAATCCCCACGGTCGCTATTTGGGCGTCGATAATTATTCAGAAGCGGTACAAATAGCCGCTCAAAGATTGGATGGTGCGATCGCAGCTGATGGAGAAACGGTGGATTTCAGCCAGTTGGGATTGACACCAGAGAGTATAGATTGCCTAGTGTATGGCGATGTGTTGGAACACATGGTAGACCCCTGGCAAGCCTTACAAAAGCATATCCAATGGTTGAAACCAGGGGGACAAGTGCTGGCTTGCATTCCCAACATCCAACATTGGAGTGCTATTCTCAATTTACTGCGGGGCAGATGGGACTATCAAGAACGGGGATTGTGCGATCGCACCCACCTACGATTTTTTACCCTCGATAGCATAAAAAAACTTTTTTCGCAAGCGGGACTGCAAATCGACGAAATTCGCCCCCGAGGTCGCCAAGACGAGCAATTTCAACAATTCCAACAAATAATGGCACCAGTTTTGCAGCAGTTAAATATTTCTGCCGAACAATTTGCCACCCAAACCAGTGCCTTGCAATACATTGTGCGAGCAGTCAAAGCCCAAGCCCCGCCGCCGCGCGTTCTCGTGCAGACCACCCTCGGTGCCCCCCAAGTTTGCGGTCACGCCAGGGTACTGTTTCCCGATCGCTTTCTTGGTACCATTCCCGGCGTACGTACAGTATCGGGCGAAGCAGCGCGTAGCATAAATGTAGCCAAACCGCAAGAGGAAAAAATTTTTATTTGGCAGCGGCGAATCTTGGAATATCCCCAAAGCCTGCAAAGCTTGAAAACGCTATTGCAAGCCGGTTATTTAATCGTAGCGGAAATCGACGACGACCCATTGCGGCGTCCGGAATACGCTGCCAATCACTTCCTCAGCTATCGCGGCTGTCACTGCGTGCAAACGTCTACAGAACCCTTAGCAGAGTATTTACGCCAGCACAATCCCAATGTAGCCGTATTTGCCAATCAAATAGCCTTTTTGCCGCCACCGCGTACTTACCAACAGCAGCCAGTCACCATATTTTTTGGAGCCGTGAATCGGGAAGAAGATGCGGAACCCATCATGGACCCCCTCAATCGGATTTTAACGGAGTATGGGGAACAAGTGCGAGTGCAAGTAATTCACGATCGCCAGTTTTTCGAGCGATTGGAGACTCCGTACAAAGAATTTACCCCATTTTGTGATTACGACCGCTACCAAGCCATTTTGCGAACCTGTGACATTGGTTTGTTACCCCTAGCACCTACCCGAATGAATTCCATGAAATCCGATTTAAAATTTTTAGAACATGCCGCCCATGGCGTACTTGCGATCGCATCTCCCACGGTATACCAACAAAGCATCGTCGAAGGCAAAACCGGTTTGCTCTACAATTCGCCAGCAGAACTAGAAACCAAACTCCGGCAAGCCATCGACCATTCCACCTGGCGACGGCAAATAGCAACCAACGCCTACGAATGGGTCAAACAAAACCGCCTCTTGTGCCAGCACTACCGACAGCGATATAACTGGTACCAGCAAATGCGCGCCGACCTTCCCCGCCTCAACCGCGAACTATATTCCCGGGTTCCCGAACTGTTTGAAAAATAACCCCTATTCCTTCCTTTAAAATACTCCCACGCCCCCACCCCCGGTACGCCTTCCACTTTTCTACAAACCTATGCGCATCCTATTCACCATTCCCCACTTTTACCAACCCAAAGACAACGCCGCCCACCACGCCTCCCAACGCAAAAACCCCCAACCGCGAATCCAGGCTTTGAGCGAGTGCATCACCTCATTGCATCAAGTCTTCGGCAAATCCCAGTATTCTCTAGATTTGCGGCGCGTTCAAGCCACCCCAGCCCACGAAGACCAAGCCTGCGACATTGACGTTGTGGTCTGTACCACCGGCAACCATCATTTGCTGGATCGTTTGGACATTCCCCAAAACCTCTACATCCACCATCCCACCAAAGCCAAATCCTTGCTATTGGGATTTGAATGCCAAGCCGTCTTGCGGGATTCGTTGGGTCAGTACGACTACTACTGCTATTTAGAAGACGATTTAATCGTACGCGACCCTTGGTTTTTCCAAAAACTGCGATGGTTCAACAACAAAGCCGGGGAACAAGCCTTGCTGCAACCCAACCGCTACGAGATTGCCTGGGATAGGGAAGCCATGAAACTCTATATCGACGGCGATTTGCGCCCCGAGTTAACCAAAAAATTCCAAAACGTCCAACAAATGCCAGAACTCAAAGGCTGGATTATGGAAACGCCAGTCTTATTTCGGCGTACCTTCAATCCCCACGCCGGCTGTTATTTCCTCAACCGCAATCAAATGATCTACTGGTCGCGACAGCCCCATTTTCTAGACCGCGACACCAGCTTCATCGGTCCTCTAGAAAGTGCCGCCACGTTAGGGATTATGCGTACGTTTCGCATTTACAAACCTACCACCAGTAATGCTGGTTTTTTAGAAGTTCAGCATTCCGGGCAAGGTTTTCTCAATTTAATCGGCAAGCAGGTAAAGTTAGCGAAAAACAATCAATAACCCAATAAAAAAGCAGGGCAAGAGCTTTTCTCCTGTCCTGCTTTTTACTAGTTTTGGTGGGTTTTATCTGCGCTATCTGCTTTTAACCAAAATTTTAGAGGATGACGAAATCAAATCTATCGACATCGGTACTGTCAATATTGGCAAAAGGCGTTAAGTTGCCAGCGGTATTGTCTTCGTTGTAGTATAGCGTACCGCTACCTTCAAAAGTCCGGAAGATAAGGGATGCAGAGAGAGCATCTGCGGAGGCTATATCGAAATCAGCATCGCCAGGACTCAACTCAACAAATTCACCGTCAACGAGGAAAGCATCCCCAGTAGGTCCAGTAGTAGTTCCTATTCCATCGAAAACTGTACTGTTAAGGGCAATCTCGTCTTCTCCGAAACCAAAATCAGTAATGGTATCAACACCTAATTGAGAGCCCTCGGTACCAACACCAATCGTTCCTACCCCTGCTACTTCACCAAATGCGAACACATCATTGTCTGCACCACCAACCAAGTAATCATTACCAGCACCGCCAACTAAGGTATCGTCGCCAGCACCGCCACGTAAAGTATCATCCAGTTGTGTGCCTGTAGCACCTACAACAGCATTACCATCGCCACCAGAGACAAAATCATTGCCAGAGAAGCCTAGCAAGCTGTCAGCTCCTCCATCAGGGCTTCCAGTTCCTTCGATACCCAGCAAGCGGTCATCATCATCGCCACCAATGAAGGTATCGGCACCACTTCCACCGATTAAGGTATCTTTACCAGTTTCGCCAGTGGCTTCTAATCCGGTACCAGCGGCCGTAGTTCCTCTTAAAATATCATCGCCATCACCAAGGTTAATGTTGAGGAAGGTTCCATCACCGGCATTATCCACATTAATGCGGATTTCATCGTTACCACCAGCACCAGAAAGATTAACTTCGTCTGAATCAGCGCCAAAGCCGTCACTATTATCGTAAATTAGCGTATCCTGACCGGCACCACCAAACATTTGTACGGTACCGCCACCGTCTAGATAGTCGTTGCCACCTTCGCCAAACAGAGTATCTGCATTGTTATCATTACCCCTGTAAGTAGCTTTTAAGGTGTCATTACCAATACCGCCGTACAGAATATTATCTCCGCCGCTAGTGCCTATTTCTAGGTAGTCATCTGCAGAGTCGGGATTATCTTCCTCGTTTATATTGCCACCGCGAAGTGTATTTTCACTACCACCATCATTTACTGTAATGGTGTCGCTGCCCAGGTCGCCGAACAATTCCATCTCGTTCGTTGTACCGTAAGCAAGAATTAAATCATTTCCTTGACCGCCAAAAACGGTCGATTCATCTCCTACTACCTCAAGGGTGTCATCCCCTAGATTGCCAAAGAGACGGTTGTCTCCTTCCAAAGCGCCAGTGGTTCCACTTGTAGTACCACCAGCAACGCTCAGGGAATCGTTATCTCGACCACCTAAAAAGATGAACTCACCCCTATCAGTTCCAGCATTTGTACCAAGACTGACAGTATCTTCACCCTGACCGCCGTTGATGGTGTCGTTATTGCCATAGGTTTCAATGTTGTCATTGCCCTCAAAACCGGCAACAGCATGCTCCTCACCGCCTTCTTCTAGATTAATGATGTCGTCTGCACCATCAGCAAGAATGAAGGCATTGTCTCCGGAATAATTAATTGTGTCTTCGGCATCACCGCCACTAATGCTGACGTTATCGCCACTTACGTCGATTGTATCTTCGCCAGCACCGCCGGAGATAGAAACTTGGTCCTCTTCAGAAGTAAGGGTATCATCGCCTTCGCCACCGTCTAGGGTGTCGCCGTCGCCATTAGCGGAAAGGGAATCGTCTCCAGCTTCGCCAAACAGGAGACTACCGCCAGCACCGGCGCTAGATATGGTATCGTCACCATCCAAACCAAAAATGGTGTCTGGGTCTATTGCCGCAAATAGATTGTCTTCGTTATTGAGAGTGACCGCCATGAGAATTTGCTCCTCTTGTAATGCAGCTTTGACTTTGTGTCCGTCAATGAATCTTGTTGCAGGCGATATACTGCCCACTAAGCCTGGGTATTTTTATCCCCAGAGAGTCTACCGCACTTGCTCGTTCCGTGTCTACTGGTGTAGACTAGGGTTTGCCACTGTTGGTTCCTAAGCCAGTCGTAGAATTTCTGTTCTAGAGTGTACCCCACATTGGCTGCCGATAAACTATCAAAATTTGGCTAAGTACGAAAGTAACAGATATTTTTTCTTAAAATTACACTGATTAGAGGCAAGTTTTCCTTATTGTCTAGGATTTAGCTGCCATAGTTTTGAAATTCGCCTGTTTGGCCTCTACAGGAAGGAGCGAGCTTTAACCAACAAGGTCTCTATAGAAATTGTTTTATCCACACAGATAGTGAAGTTTCAACCGGCCAACTCCCTAGCGGAGCGCTACTGGAATAACGAAACTACAGGTAGCAGAGCCCACCTGTTCGGTCTAGATGGTTGCTCTAGGAACATTCACGATCGGCACAAACAGAAGTATTGTCTCTACCACAGACCAATTGCAAGGTTAAGCGATGGTTATTGCTTGCTGCCGTGTAGAGATCGATTGTACGCTAGAGTTTACTTTTGAGCAATGCTTGGCCGCTCGTACGATCTGAGAATGCAAACGTATGGTAGACTTAGCGTCGCTAGAATTGTCATAAAGGGTTTTGCAATAATAAGTAAAAAACTTTTCTGCTAGAGGATGTTTCTCTAAAGTTATTCTTTTTTATTTCTACAAATTATTTTATTGGTCAATACTATGAAAAGCGAACAAAGCAAAAAAGTCACTTCGGGCACAGTAAAAAGGATTTTGCATTCAGCTTTGCAAGTTATACCTTCTGTGGATAATTGTGCTTTTATCGATTATCCAGGACATTTTAATTTAGGAGACCATTTAATTTGGTTGGGAGGCGTTTTATACCTTAAAGATGTTTTGAAAACAAAAATTGGATATGTAGCTACTCGCAATAATTTTTCCCATGAAGAAATGGAAGGGCAAGTAGGAAAAGCGCCGATTTTTATTCATGGTGGGGGCAACTTCGGAGATATATGGCCGTGGCATCAACCTTTCCGAGAATATATTATTGCTCGCTATCAAGACCGTCCTATTATTAGTTTTCCACAAACAATTTATTTTCAAAGCCAATCGGCACTGGATAGAGCTAGAAAAATATTGAACAGTCACCCAGATTTAACGCTATTTTGTCGCGATCGCACTAGTTATGAGTTTGCTCAAAAATATTTTGACAAGTGCAAGGTTTATCTAGCGCCAGATATGGCTTTTCAGCTTGTTGATTTACTGAATCTACCATCGAATATACGCGAAAATAATTCAATTTTACACCATCGCAGAACCGATAAAGAGAACAATCGAGGGTTCGATAATTTAAATATTGATAATTTGGTAGTTGACGATTGGATTTCTTTTCGGCAGGGGGTTCGTTGCCTGCAAGATCGTTTAATAGATTTGTTCCAGCAAAGAGAGCTTTTTACTAGTTTATCTAGCGTCAGCCAACCAGAGTGGCACCGTTTGTCTTTAAAGATGCTCTGTGCGGGGGCATATCAGTTTCTACAACATCGCTTGATTTTAACCAATCGACTTCACGGACATATTCTATGTACGCTGTTAAGTAAACCACACATATTTCTGCCAAATTCTTACTATAAAAACGAGGCGTTTTATAATAGTTGGACCCAGGGGTTGGATTTTTGCGAATTTGTAAAGCAACCTAAAGACGTGGAAAACAATATTCGTAAATTGTTAAAAAGCAATCGGAATTATTCACATAAAGAAAACGAGCATCAACATAAAAAGAAAAAGACAATGAATATTTACCAATTACCGCCCAAAACAAATATTGAAACTGAAGTTATCGAAAAAGTCGAACGAGTAGGAGGCTGGTTTAGCGAATTAGAAATTTTAACTTTATATCGGCTCGTTGCGGCTTTACCCGATCGCAGTAGAATTTTAGAAGTTGGTTCGTATCGAGGTAGGTCTAGTAATGCCATTGGTTACGGATTGCAAAATTCTGCCAAAGAACTATATTGTCTGGATATATGGAAAAATTTTCAGGAAAGAGGCAGCCTCGACGCCGATCCAACTGCTTACAAAATACCAAAAACCGATTATGGCGTTTTTGAAGATTTCTTAAAAAATATTGAATGGTTTAGCGATCGCGTTCGCGTCATGCGTGGTTCGACCCAGCAATTTCAAGAATTATTGCCGCAAGAATTTTTCGATTTAATTTTTATAGATGCTGCCCACGATTATGAAAATGTACGTAAAGATATCAATATTGCTCTACAATGTTTGAAGCCTGGGGGCATTTTATGCGGGCATGACTACCAGAAAGGTAAAAATTTTGGAGTTATTGAAGCTGTACAAGAAATCGTTTTTTCTAATTCAGAGTTTGTAGAATTTGGTTCAATTGAAGGAACGAGTATTTGGTTTGCTTGTTCGATACCTAACAAAGTAGCTAGCAGTTTGGGGATTTACAAGGAAGCCTCAAAAAGACATCATCTGGAATCCCATCAATCAGATCGTGCTATTTCATGGAGTCAAGCAAGCAAAAAACGCTACCAAATTGCACGGGAAATATTAAGCTTGAAAAAGCAAATCCCAGATAAAAATATTCTACAAACGTTCTCCCATCATTATAAGGAAACAGTTTTGAATACTGGGTTAAAAAATAACCCAAAAAATGAAACCGAACAATCAATTGTAAAACAGTCGCTTGCCAAATTTTCGCAAAATCCGCAAGATATGCGGCTTCTGATGGTTGCTATGTTGTACAACTATCCCTATCAGCTACCTGCCAAGTGGTATCAAAATTTGCCAGTTCCTAAATGCTTTTTGCAAAATCTTTTGGACTTTTTGGTGGAAACACCGGGATGGTTTCAAAATCTGGGGGAAGCAGAACAATATTTTGAATATGTACGAGGAATTGTTGGGTATATAAACGCCAAAGTTCGAGATAATAAAAATATCCATCTTTGGCAGCAATTTGCTTGGACTTTTGCTAGGAAATTAAATACGATTCCCCTTTATTTTAACGATCTAAATCTCAAAGAGGTATACCATCAAAGAGCCAGTTTGATGGAATTTGCGTTGCGCGCGAAAGGGGGTCAATTAGATTTTGAGTTTTCCCAACGCCCCCACGATCGCAAAATTCGTTTGGGAATTGTCAATAATCATTTTCAGCCACAAACAGAAACATTTACTACATTACCTGTTTTTGAATATTTAGACCGCAACCAATTTGAAATTATTTTGTATGCCTGTCAAGAGAATCCCAGTTCTCTAGAAAACTATTGTCGCGATCGCGCGGATCGATTTATCAAACTTCCTGAAAGTTTGTACGATAAAGTTCGGACAATTCGTAACGACGATTTAGATATTTTATTGATTGGGAGCAACGTTACAGCAATTTCCCATACAATTGCATGGTTGGCATTGCATCGTTTGGCAAGAGTACAAATTACTGGTTTTTCTTCTCCCGTTACTACAGGAATGCGAAATATTGATTATTATATATCTGGAAAACTAGCCGAGAAACCAGACAATCCCCAAGAGCAATACAACGAGAAACTCCTCCTGCTAGAAGGAGCGGGGTTTTGCTTCAGTTACTACGCAACGCAACCTCCGAAACCCACGGTTCAAGCAAGCCGTCAAAGTTGGGGAATTGACGAACAATCCATTATTTTTGCTTCTGGTGCCAACTTTTACAAAATTATTCCCGAAGTGCGAGAAACCTGGGCAAAAATTCTGGCTTCTGTGCCCAATTCTAAATTGCTTTTGTATCCATTTGCTCCTAGTTGGAGCAATTCCTACCCAGCTACATCTTTTCTCAACCAAATGCAAGCTACTTTAGAAAAATATGGTGTAGCGAAAGAACGTTTACTGGTGCTAAAAGCTTTGCCTAGTCGTACGGATGTGAAAAAATCTTTGCAACTGGTTGATATCTACCTTGACTCCTATCCATATTCAGGAGCCAACTCTACAGTCGATCCCCTAGAAGTTTCAATTCCAACGATTGTTTTACAGGGAAATTCTTTACGAGCCAGGCAAGCATCAGCCATGTTGCGAGAGTTGGAAATTCCGGAGTTAATTGCTACTAGCGAAAATAGCTATATTCAATTGGCAGTGGATTTGGCAAACAATCCGCAAAAACGCCAGCAATATCGCGATCGCATTTGGCAAAAAATGCAACAAACCCCGCCATTTCTCAACCCGCGTGCCTACGCCGAAAAAATCGCTCCCCTATTTAAACAATTGGTCTACAACTGGCAATCTGAAGCGACCGAAGAAACGCTTCCATCGCCAGCAACAGAACCATCGCCTATTTCTGCCGAAACCGAATCAAAATCCCTTCCCAGGAACTTTGCCAATCGGGTCATTGGTTGCGTCAATTTATATCAAATCGATCCTAGCGAAACTGCCATTGCCAACGAACTGCGATCGCTACGCCAGCAACTCACCGATTTTTGGCTGAAAGTTCCTTCCCAGCAACTTTCCCAGGTCTATCAAGAAGCAGCCGGAGAAGCCTATCGCAGCCTCCTACACAGTGGTTTCCAAAAAGAATCCCTCACCGCCTCCGAAAACGAACGCTTGCAAGAATTGATACGTCAAGGTCGAGGTTTGAAGCAATCCCAAGCCATCAATGCTCTCATGGCAGCTATGTTATACCTGCCTGCGGAAAAAATGCGTGTAGCCAACGCTCGCGATCGCTTGCCAGAATGGTTTTATCCAGAATACGAAAAATTTATCCAAACTGCAGCGGCAAAACAAGGGTAAAACCATAGGAAGTGGGAACCTGCCAATTCTAGAAGACCATTTTTCCGAAAATTCCCGCTTTCCTCTCCTCTTTCCCATCTTCTACAGACCAAATTGGGGATTAAACTAGAAATAGGAGTTTCTAATTTCAACAGGGGGATTATGAGCGTATCTGCAAATCGCCATATCATTTATCCCGAAAGCGACGGTCAACCCACCGCAGACAATACCCGGCAGTTTCGCTGGATTACTTTGGTTAAGGAAAATCTAGAAATTCTGTTTGCTAATGACCCACAAGTGTTTGTGGCGGGGGATTTGCTTTGGTATCCAGTAGAAGGGCACCCCGAAATTCGAGTAGCTCCCGATGCTATGGTGGTATTTGGTAGACCCAAAGGCGATCGCGGTTCTTACCGCCAGTGGGAAGAAGATAATATTCCCCCTCAAGTGGTTTTTGAAATTCTTTCTCCTGGCAATCGCGTTCAAGAGATGACTCGCAAATTTCACTTTTACGAGTACTATGGCGTGGAAGAATATTATAGTTACGACCCCGATAAAAACGAATTAAGTGGATTCCGAAGACAAATTAATGGCAACTTAAATCCTATCGAGACAATGAACCATTGGGTTAGTCCTAGATTAAAAATTAAATTTGTTTTAACCTCGGAAACTTTAGAAATTTATCGCCCCGATGGCAAGAAATTTCTGTCTTCTGTAGAATTATATCAGCGTGCCGAACAGGAATCCCAACGTGCCGAACAGGAATCCCAACGTGCCGAACGAATGGCAGCTCAGTTAAGAGCTTTGGGCGTGGAACCAGAACCTTAAATTACTGTAAAATGACATAGATAACGAGTAAAACCCAGTGCTGCAAGCAGCATGGTATTGGCAAAAAATAACTTTTATCCATAAAACGAAATACAGGAGAAAATTGATGAGCACATCTGAAAATCGCCCAATTACGTATCCCAATAGCAACGGTAAATCCCTGGCAGAAAATACCCGGGAGTTTCGCTGGATTACCTTTATTAAGGAAAATCTAGAAATTCTGTTTTCTGATAACCCCCAAGTTTTTGTAGCCAGGAATTTATTGTGGTATCCAGTAGAGGGGCATCCGGAAATTTGTACATCTCCCGATGTTATGGTAGTCTTCGATCGACCGAAAGGCGATCGCGGTTCTTACCGCCAGTGGGAAGAGGATAATATTCCCCCTCAAGTGGTTTTTGAAATTCCTTCTCCTGAAAATGGCACCCAAACAATGATGAGTAAGCTTAACTTTTATAATCGCTATCGTGTGAAAGAATATTATATCTACTCTCCCGATGAAAACACACTAGCGGGTTTCCAGAGAGATACAGAAGGTATGTCTTTTATTAAAGAAATCGGCACTTGGGCTAGCCCTAGATTGGGGATTCAATTCGATCTAAAATCGGAAACTTTAGAAATTTATCGCCCCGACGGCAAGAAATTTCTGTCTTCTGTAGAATTATATCAACGTGCCGAACGAGAATACCAGCGTGCCGAACGACTAGCAGCTCAGTTAAGAGATTTGGGTGTGGAACCGGAAGCCTAAATATGGATAGTAAAAACAATTGCCCATCGCCAAATTCTTCTAATATGGAATCTTATATTTTAACAGCTCAAAAACGAAAACAACGAGATATTGCTCGCAAACAAGAACGCTGGCAACGGGGGCAAGAAATTGCTCGAAAAGCGGCTGAATTTTTGAAAAGAGACTATGGGGCAGTTGAGGTTATTTTATTTGGTTCGGCGGTGGAATGCGATCGCTTTACCCTCACTTCCGACCTAGATTTAGCTGCAAAAGGGTTGCCAGTCGAAAAATTCTTTGCTGCCGTGGCTCAATTGCAGGATTTCTCCCCAGAATTTAAAATCGATTTGGTCGAATTAGAACGCTGCCGGGAATCTTTACGGCAAGTCATTTTAACAGAAGGTCGTCATTTATGAACGGTCGCTATCTGACGCTGGCTGGTCGAATTCGTCGCGATATCAAAGACCTGGAAACACTCGTAGAAAGATGTCAGGATATTTGGCAACAATATACCACTTCTCAAGACGATCGCTTTTTGGATGGCGTTGCTCTCAATTTGCATAGTTTTTATACTGGAATAGAGCGTATTTTAGAAACCATTGTCGAAGTTATTGATGAATACAAACCTAGCGGCGTTCGTTGGCATCGGGAACTCCTTTGGCAAGTGGCTGCGGAAGTTCCTGGGGTTAGACCGGCAGTTATTGGGGATTCCCTGTTAAAAGCATTAGACAACTATCGCGGGTTTCGCCATGTGGTCAGAAATATATACACGTTTCGTCTGGAAGCCAAACAAATTTCTCCCCTAGTTGATGGTCTTTCCCAAACCTATCGCCAGTGTCAGACAGAACTTTTGCAATTTGCCGAGTTTTTAGAAACCACAGGAGAGAGGTAAATTTACTATTTTTTTTTGAAAATATGCAAGAAATAATTGGCATTTGTGTAGGGTCGCAACGCTTGATTTTTATCTCTTACCAGGAAAATCGGGAAAATCGAAACAATCATTGTTTTTTTCAGAATTGACATTATCTACGCCTGAATAGAAGCAAGCGAGACCCCTACCCTATTGAGAATATTTCCCAATTGTGGGCAACGATGGGAGCGTTTTTAAAAACTAGCAGCCATTCCCTGGCAGGGCAGACCGATGGAGGGATGGGCATTGATTTCCAATTTCCGTGAAAATTCCATACCTGTTCTACCGGTGCAAAAACTGCTACATTAAAAAATATAAAGTACCAACCGATAATATAAGTAGGATAAGGAAGTTCGAACATGCGTGTAGCGATCGCTGGGGCAGGATTGGCTGGCATGGCAACGGCTGTAGAATTGGTCGATGCCGGTCACGAAGTCGAAATTTACGAATCGCGACCCTTTGTTGGCGGCAAAGTCGGCAGCTGGGTTGACAACGATGGCAACCATATCGAAATGGGATTGCACGTATTTTTCGGCTGCTACTACAACCTGTTCGATTTAATGAAACATGTCGGTGCCATCGATAACCTCCGCCTCAAAGACCACATCCATACCTTCATCAACCAAGGCGGCAAAATCGGTGCCCTCGATTTTCGTTTCCTCACAGGTGCCCCCTTTAACGGTCTGAAAGCCTTTTTCACCACCTCCCAACTTTCCGCCGTGGATAAATTCCAAAACGCCATTGCCCTGGGCACTAGCCCCCTGGTGCGTGGTTTGGTAGACTTGGATGGTGCCATGGCGACCATTCGCGATTTAGACAACATCAGCTTTGCCGATTGGTTTCGCCGCCAAGGGGGTTCTCAAGGAAGTCTGGAACGCATGTGGAATCCCATTGCCTATGCCTTGGGATTTATCGATACGGAACAAATTTCTGCTCGTTGCATGTTGACCATTTTCCAGTTTTTCGCCGCCAAAACGGAAGCTTCGGTGTTGCGAATGCTGGAAGGTTCCCCCCACAATTACCTCCACAAACCGATTATCGATTATTTAGAAGCTAGGGGAGCAAAAATTTATACCCGCCGCCGGGTTCGTCAGTTGCAATATGCCGAAAGCAACGGCGAAACTTATATAACGGGGATGGTGGTAGCAAACGGAGACGAAGAAACCACGGTTCAAGCAGATGCTTACGTGGCGGCTTGCGATGTTCCCGGTATCAAACGGCTGCTGCCGGAAGCTTGGCGTTCCTGGTCGGAATTTGAGAAAATTTATCAATTGGATACGGTGCCCGTGGCAACAGTGCAACTGCGATTTGACGGTTGGGTAACGGAACTCAACGACCCGCAAGCCAGGAAACAATGCGATCGCGCTGCTGGTATCGATAATTTATTATACACCCCAGATGCCGATTTTTCTTGTTTTTCGGATTTAGCCCTATCCAGCCCCAGCGATTACTACAAAACCGGCAGCGGTTCCCTGTTGCAACTGGTGCTAACCCCAGGGGATCCATTTATTAAACAAAGCAATGAAGAGATTGCCTACCACGTTTTGGAACAAGTGCACCAGCTCTTTCCTTCGTCGCGAGAGCTCAACATGACCTGGTATAACGTAGTCAAACTCGCCCAATCTCTCTATCGGGAAGCCCCCGGCATGGAACCCTATCGACCCGACCAAGATACGCCGGTGGTGAATTTCTTCCTGGCGGGTAGCTATACCAAACAAGATTATATCGACAGTATGGAAGGAGCGACCATTTCCGGCAGGCAAGCCGCCAAAGCCATTTTGGCAAAAGCTGGTAAATTGCAGCCTTCCCCTGCTAGTGCCTAGGCAATTTTGGATGAAAATGCAAAGGTTTGGCAAGTTTTCATGAGTGATTGGTTGGAACATAGCGTACAAGTAGAAGTACCCGTTGGCATCGATTTGGTGTGGCAACTGTGGTCGGATTTGGAACAAATGCCCCAGTGGATGAACTGGATTGAATCAGTCAAAATTTTGCCTGACAATCCCGAACTCTCCCGCTGGAAACTCCGTTCCATGGGATTGGAGTTTACTTGGCTTTCTCGTATTAACAGAAAAATCCCCCATCAAATCATTCAGTGGGAAGCGGTGGATGGTTTGCCCAATCGCGGGGCAATTCGTTTTTACGACCGCCATGAAAGCAGCATCGTGCGGATGTCGATATCTTATTCGATTCCCGGTGCCATTGGCGAAATGATGGACGATCTCTTTTTGGGTCGTTTTGTGGAATCAACTTTACAAGCGGATTTGAACCGATTTCGTGATTATGCGATCGCTCGTGCAACCGAAAAGACTTAATTCTCCCACCTGGAAAAATAGCAAACGCCCTCCCAGTCATACGGCTTCTTCTTGGTGGCAAACCTATAAAATTATTTCCCAGCCCATGGGCTTTCTCGATGCTTGTGCCCATCGGTACGGCGATATTTTTACGTTGCGGGTTCTGGGAGTCAAATCGCCCCCCGTTATTTTTTGCAGCCATCCCAAATACATTCAAGCCATTTGTACGACATTTGCGGATAAAATGGCTTTCGGCAAGGTTACCCACCCTTTCCAACCCCTGGTGGGTAGCCAATCTCTGGTAATGCAGGATGGCAACGAACATACAGAAACTCGCAAGCTGTTGATGCCACCCCTGCATGGGGAAAGTTTGCAAGTCTGGGGGGAAGCGATTGTAGAAATTACCCGTCAAATTACCCAATCGTGGTCGCCCGGAAAAGTTCTTTCTGTCCGCCCAGAAATGTCCCAAATTGCTTTGGAAGTAATTCTTCAGGTCATTTTTGGGGTAAAAACAGGATTTCGCCACGAAAAGCTCAATTCTCTGGTGGAACCGTTTTTGGATCGGGTGAATTCTTCCCTGTATTCCATCCAGTTCTTTTTTCCAATTTTACAGCGGGATTTGGGCAGTTGGAGTCCGTGGGGAAATTTTTTGCAGCAGCAACGGGAAATTGACGATTTAATTTATGCGGAGATTCGGCAGCGTCGGCGGCAGGGGAGTGCCGATTGCCAAGATGTGCTTTCGCTGCTACTATCGGTAACGGATGAAGATGGCTATTCTAAAAGCGATCGCTGGTTGCGAGACCAATTGCTCACGTTGCTATTTCTCGGTCACGATACCACAGCGTCGGCTTTAGCGTGGGCGTTGTATTGCATTCATCAGGATAAGCGAGTTTGGGAACAACTGCAACAGGAAATTGACGGTTTGGGGAAAAATCCCCATCCAACAGATATTTGCCAGCTTTCCTATCTGGATGCGGTGGTGAAGGAAACCCTGCGTTTGTATCCCATTGCTTTAATTTCTCAACCCCGTTGGGTCAAAGAAACGGTACAATTGGATAAATACGAAATACCGCCAGAAACGGTTCTCGTTCCTTGTATTTATTTAGCCCATCGCCGCCAACAAACCTATTCCCATCCCGAGAAATTTTTGCCGGAACGTTTTTTGGAAAATAAGATTTCTGCCTACGAATATTTTCCTTTTGGTCGCGGCAGTCACGGTTGTATTGGGGCAGCTCTTTCGACAATGGAAATGAAGTTGGTTCTGGCTACAATTCTAGCAAACCATCGATTGAAATTGGCAAGCGATCGCTCGATTCAACCGGTTCGTCGCGGTATTACTTTTGTGCCTTCTCCTCATTTCCGCCTTCAGGTAGTTGGATAAACAAATTTGGTAGGGTGGGCAGGGCACACCCTACTCTAATTCTCTTTCGACAATGGAAATGAAGTTGGTTTGGGCTACAATTTTAGCAAACCATCGATGAAAATTGGCAAGCGATCGCTCGATTCAACCGGTTCGTCGCGGCATTACTTTTGTGCCTTCTCCTCATTTCCGCCTTCAGGTGATTGGATAAACAAATTTGGTAGGGTGGGCAATGCCCACCCTACTCTAATTCTCTTTCGACAATGGAAATGAAGTTGATTTTGGCTACAATTCTAGCAAACCATCGATTGAAATTGGCAAGCGATCGCTCGATTCAACCGGTTCGTCGCGGCATTACTTTTGTGCCTTCTCCTCATTTCCGCCTTCAGGTAGTTGGATAAACAAATTTGGTAGGGTGGGCAATGCCCACCCTACTAGCTATTTTCGTAACATCTTTCAGATTCGAGCAACGATAATGGTTCGCAATAGCTTCAATTTGATTTTAGCAGATCGATTTCTATCAATTTCCTGCGACTTCCCTGACCGGATTTTATCGTCACTTTAGAAGCCGCAACGCCAAATTCTTTGCCAATTAACTTGATAAGTTCTTTATTGGCTTTGCCATCCACAGGCGGAGATTGAATGCGAGCCATATAACTCCCATCGCTATTGCGAAATAATTGAGAATTTTTTGCATTTGTTTTGACGGTTACTTGGATTTTGGTCATATTTTCCCCTTCTCCGTGTGTGGTGAGCGAAGTCGAACCGCCATTTTCCTCAATCCACTTCTAAAATCTCCGTATACTCAAACCCATTATGACTTTCTCTGACCAACGGATAGCGATCGCCATTCACTTCAATCCAATCTTGTTCGCAATCAGACTTAGGAGAATTGTACACCAAAACATATTGCTTGCCCAGATAGGGATGAATTTCCGCAGCCACCTCTCCCCGCCACTGGGTTTTGGTTACCAAAATCACCAATTGATTGGCTAGCGTCGGCAGGGTTTTGGCAATTTGCCGTCGGTAAACCTCATCCAAACTGCCAAACGGCGAATCCATAACAATCGGAAATGTGCTACTATCGGGAGCCATAATGGTATTGCGGCGACTCCAATCTCGCACTCGGTCAATAATTGCTCCAATAAATGCCAGCGATAAAATTTGATGTTCTCCTGTGGAAGCAGCAACCGTTGCCTCGCTACCGGCAGTATTTTCTACCAAGGTAAGTTCGTATTTTTCGCTAATTTTGGGAATATAAGGCGTAAACGAAATTTGGGAAAATAATTCCTGCACTCGCTGCTGTAATTGCCAGCGAAAATTGGTATCCAGACGGTTTCGCATTTGCTGCATTCTATCCGCCGCTTCCTGGGTAGAAGCAATGCGGCGTTGCGTTAAAGCTTGTTTGACTTCTTTGCTTTTGTGTTTGGCAATATCCCGTTCCAAAGTTACCAATTGTTCCGTTAAATGTTCGAGTTGCTGGGTGTTGGAACCTTGTTCTAAAGTTAACTCGCGAATTTTGTTGTTGGTATCGTCGAGGCGTTTCTGTAAATTTTGTACGGCTTCTACGGGATATTCCCGCAATTTTTCGCTAATGGTATCCAGTTCGGTTTCTAAATGGGAGATTTTTTCCCGGTAATCGTGAATATCTCCCTGCAAGCGATCGACGGTATTCCAAAATACCGGCACTAAATTGTCAATATCCTCGATTTTAGCACGAATCCGAATAATTGATTCTTCAATATCGGCAGAACCGGCACGATCCATCCAGGATTCTACTTGCTGTCTGGCTTCGTTGTCGCTATCCAAGTCTTTGCCACAAATACAACGACTTTGCTGCAATAAATCTTTGACAAATTGCTGTTTGATGCCGGTGGGAAGTTCTCCTTTTTTCCGCAAACGTTCGATCAGTTGGCGAAATTCTTGGATACTATCGGAAAGAAAGACGGCGTAGCCTTGGGTGGCGATGGTTTTTTTGAGTTGGTCGTAGGCGTTGCTGAGTTGTTTTTGCAGTTCTTTTTTCTGGGTTTCTAGTTGCTGTCGTAGTTGCTGCAATTCTTCCGAACCACTTAATTGTAACAAGCGATCGCTAATGGTTTTTCTAATTTCTTCTTGATGTTCCAACTCCTGAATAACTTCGTTTTGCCGCTGGGAAAGTTCCTCCTTTTCCGTTTCTAATCGCTTTTTCTCTTCTAGCAAGGTTTTGGTCTGGGTATCGCCAATCGCTACCAGTTCGTTTTCCAATAATTTCTTGACTTCAAACAAATGACGAATGGAACGGTTGACCACTTCAATGCCTAACAAAGTCTTGGTGGCTTCTGCCATTTCGCTTTTGTTATCGTAGCGAACAATTTTCTCAATTCGCTCGCCATTGAAAAAGAAATAGGGAACCAAACTGCTGGGCAAAATTCGCCCTAAAATGTCTTCTGGATGCTGGGTAGGAATTAACCATTTGCCATCGTCGCCCGCTACTTGTAAGAATAGATCGCTTTTTCCCACTTCTGGACGATCGCTTTGGGGATTTTTATAAGCTCGAAATGCCCGTTTGGCTTGGTAGCGATTGCTATCGTGTTCGAATTCTAAAGCCACCCAACATTCAATTGGTTTCCTAGGCTTTCCTTCCGCAAGGGCACGTTTGTTGACCAATTGGTCGGGAAACTCCAAATCACCGCTTAATTTTTCGTACAAAACCCAAGTAAATGCATTGAGCAATGTGGTTTTTCCAGCCCCATTGTTTCCATGTAAAATGGTTGTATTTTGATGGGGTGAAACGGCAAAATAAATGGGAGGTGTTTTGCCGTAGAACTGACGAAAATTACACAGCTGAATGGAAACGAGCTTCATTGCACCACATCCTTAACAATTTTGAGAATATCCTCGTTAATAAAACGCGGGGTTTTCATGTAGAGTTTGTCTTTTTCCAACTGCAGAACCTGCATAATGATTTCCCGCACTTCTGGAGATGCTTCGTTAACTGGCTCTTCCACATCCTCCAGTTTTAGCTTGCCTTCGTAGGAAGCTCGTTTTTCAGCCAATGCTGTTGATATGGCTTTGACAGCCCCTGATAAGTATCGCAAACCTATTTACCTCCCGACGAGCTTGACAGTCGATTGTTTTTGCCATAGATACTATTGTACGCTGGGTCGCTGTTGTGATGGTAGCTACCGTTGGAGAATTTTGGAAAAATTTTACAGAGTTTCTTCAATTTGGAGAAATTGCCTGGTAGAATTTAGCGATCGCGCTACCATATAAACTTTTTTTTCTAAATTTCCTCTATTTTTTTGTCAGATAATGCTACATATCCAAAAGTCCATATTTTTCTTGCAATTGTAGCAGCGTGATTCTAGCTTCGCCGGCATTATCAGCCAAATCGGCAAACTCAATAAATCTTTTTAATTCTTTTTTTAGCAAATTGCGTTCCACCTCCCAAGTATCGCGGTCTAACTCCGGTGGTACCACAATGGTGTCGAATAAGGTAGCTCGCTCTTTACCTGGAAAAGGGCGTAAAATCCTGCCCCGTCGCTGGATAAACTGTCGAGGATTGCTGCTGCTTGCCAAAATGACGGCGGTCTGAATGGCAGGAATATCCACTCCCTCATCCAAACACCGCATGGCAACCAATCCCTGCAACTCACCGCGTTCAAATTGCTTTCGCAGGTTTTCCCTTTCGGCAATCGGCGTTTCGGCGGTATAGGTGTTCACGCGATATCCCAATTCCAATCCCAGCAGTTTGGTGACACTTTGGAGTTGGTTGCGGGTGGCAGCAGAAGGCGTCTGGCTGGCTTTGCTACCATCACCGCAGTAAAAGAGGGTATGGGAAGTATGCAGGCGTGTTTTCATTAAATTTCGCAAGGCAGCGAGTTTGTTGGCGGCTGCCCCCACCAATCTGGCTCTTTTGGTTAGCAAGACGGTGAGGGTTTCGTTGTTTTCCCAGTCGTCGTCTTCTTGCAATGCCCAACCAATGCGTCGCGATAGTTTGGCGTAAGCCAGGGTTTCCGATTCGGTGAGTTCGATGAAAATGGGATGGTAGGTGTAGCGTGCCAGGGCCCCTTGACGAATGGCATCGCCTAAGGTAAGCTCGGGCTGCAAGACTTTGCCGAAGTAATCTAATAAAGTTTGGGTACCCACCTGGTCAAAATGTCGTTCTGGGGTGGCACTGAGGGCGAGGCGTAAGCCAAGATTTCTCGGCAAGGCGGCTTCGAGTTTGGGTGCCCCTAAATGATGGGCTTCGTCGCCTACGAGTAAGGTTTTTTCGGGAAAATAACGCAGCAGCGACTGAAATTCAGTTCTGATGAAACTGGCGTTGGTGGTAATGACGGTGAGGAAAGGTTGGTTGCCCCGACGCAGGTTGTATACTTGGGTGGATAGTTGGTGTTGCCAGCTGGCGGTGCTTTCAAAGGCTAATATGGGTCGCAAACCAAATTTGGCGGTTTCCCTTGCCCATTGGGAGACGAGGTGGCGGTAGGGGCAAAGAACGATGAGTGCTTGCAAGCCAATTTTGCGGTATAGTTGGGTAGCGATCGCTAAGCTGGTGATGGTTTTGCCACTGCCGGTGGCCATTTTTAAGGTGCCTCTGCCTTGGTTGGCAAACCAATTGGCTACGGCTTGTTCTTGATACCATCGCAACTGTAGCGAAGCAGGCATCTGTGGGGTTCCTGGGGTTGCCCAAGCCAAGTAGTTGCCAGACATGATTGCATGGTTGGTGTGAAAGTTTTTTGTATTATCCAGCGATCGCTTCTCACACGCAAGCCTAGCCGTCGGGGCAGCTAGGCTTTTACGGATGTTATTTATTTGTGAAACCAAAAATGGAAACGTTGCTAAATCCGAAAATGGAATTTACAGTAGAGAAATACAACGAGGGTTTACAGCGATCGCTGTCAGCTTTTCTGGCTAGCATCCCAGGTTCAATTACCTAGGAATACTTCAGACAGCGACTGGCTCTTAGACCGACGACACCTTGTCTAAAGCCAACAATGGTTTTCGCTTTTTTCATATATCCTTGGTGTCTATAATCCTAAAATAGCATAGTTTTTGCCCGGTGCCACCCTTTTGTTGCAAAAGTTAACAATTTACTGGTGGACAAGCGATCGCTTTTCAATCAAACTGACCGTAACCATCCCCAAAATGGGGGGTTGATAGCGATTGCTTCACCAGACTTTGATTTTCCGTTCTATAGGTTCTATCTATGCCAGATACAGCTACGATCTTTTTAGCAGGTGCCAGTCGAGGCGTAGGTTGGGAAGTAGCCTCATTGCTAGCTTCTCAAGGCAAACCCGTTAAAGCCATGTTGCGATCGCCCGATGCCCGCAACGCCTTAGAAAAATTAGGCGCTACGGTAGTAATGGGGGATGCCTTGGAAATTCAAGCTGTGGAAGCAGCCATGCAACCAGAACCCATTCCTGCAGTTATCAGCACCATCGGTGGTTTGCCCAAAGATGGTGGCACCCGTGCCGACTTTTTGGGCAACAAATATTTAATCGATGTCGCCAAACAAGTAGGCGTCAAAAAATTTATTCTGGTTTCTTCCATCGGTACCGCCGACAGTGCCAAAGCCTTAAACCAGCAAACATTAGACGTTTTGGGTCCAGTTTTGGCAGAAAAAGAACAAGCCGAACAATATTTAGCCACCAGCGGTCTCACTTATACAGTTATTCGCCCCGGCGGTTTAAAATCAGAACCACCCACCGGCAACGGCATTCTCACCGAAGATTCTTCCGTGGCTGGCACCATTACCCGGGCAGATGTGGCACAACTGATTTGCGAGTGTTTGACCTCGGATAAAGCCAACAACCGCATTTTAGCAGCGGTAGATAAAGACACCGTGCGTAGTTCAGCTCCCTACACCGAATTTTTTTTGTAGGTCATTCTACTCAAATGGTTTGACCCAACCTTGCTGCATGGCTACATCTAGCGTAATGCCCGCGATCGCAAATAACAAGAGACTTTCCGAACCTAAAATGGTCAGTGTTAAAAAGGCATTGGTGAGGACAATTCCCACATCCGCCTGCCCGCACGCACGCACCAAACCAAACGCCAACACAACGCCCAATTTTACCTGTACGTTAGAGAGAGTACGCACCGCATAGCGATAGGTAATGCCAAACAACCCACCGCTCCCCCCAGCCATAGCTGCACGTACCAGTAGCTGCCAATCCCAGGAAAAGCGATGCCACAGCCACTGATGTCCCAGGGCAAACAAACTGAAAAAGACCAATACAACCGTAGCAGCGATCGCACCTGCTTTGAAAGATTCCCATCTTTGCATGGCATCCAACTCAGATCCGAATTTCACAGCTTCCCCCTCTTTGCATTACAATTATTTCTGATAGATATCCTGTAGCCGTTTCATTGTTTTATTTGCGAGGAATTGTATGGATATTCTGAGTATTGGCTGGGCTGCTTTGCTAGCCATGTTCACCTTCTCGATTGCCCTTGTGGTTTGGGGACGTAGCGGCTGGTAAGGTTACGTCGTCAGGTTGTTGCCCTCAACTTCTACCAAGATAAGAGATTGGGTTATCCGTCTCAAAAGAGGGCAGCACCACCGCCCCCCCTGCCAATGGGTTTGGGTTCTCTTGACGCTACGGAAACTTAGAAATTTCTAAAATCATTTATAGCAACGCCAATATCGGTTCCATGTTGGTAGCCATTATCGTCTAAAAAATTTTGCAGGTTTGGCTTATGGCTGGCAAGGATCTCCCTCTTTTCAAAATCTACTGATAGTAAACTCCAGCCTCCTCCATCCGCTGGATAGCTTCAGTCAGCCGAGAAGTGGGCGCAGTGAGGGAAATACGGAAAAAGCCTTCGCCGTAGTTGCCGTAACCGCTGCCTGGCGGGACCAAAATGCCGCATTTTTCTAGCATCATATTGGAAAATTCTATGGAGGTATAGCCGGCGGGCACTGGCGTCCAAACATAGAGGGTGGCTTTGGGGGGCTCTAGCTGCCATCCCAGCGATCGCAGTCCTTCTATGAGGATATCGCGTCTTTTTTGGTAGGTTTGTAAAGTATTTTGCAGTTGCGGCAAGGGTGAGGTGGACAAGGCAGCGGTGGCAGCTTCCTGGATGGCTTTGAAAACGCCGGAATCGACGTTGGTTTTGACTTGGCTGATGCCGCGAATGGCGGTGGCGTTGCCGGCAACGAACCCGATTCGCCAGCCGGTCATGTTATAGGTTTTGGAGAGGCTATGGAATTCTACAGCGATTTCTTTGGCGTGGGGAATTTCTAAAATGCTGGGAGGTTGGTAGCCGTCGTAAGCCATCTCCGAGTAGGCGTGGTCGTGGCACAGCAAAATATTGTAGTGCCGGCAAAAGTTTACCAGTTCTGTGAAAAAATCTAAAGAAGCGATCGCACCGGTGGGATTGTTGGGATAGTTGACCCACAGGAGTTTGGCTTGCTGGGCAACGGTTTCGGGAATGGCTTGCAGCTCTGGTAGAAATCCCTTCTCTGGCAGCAAGGGGAGGAAAAAGGCTTCGCCACCAGCAAAAATTGTGGATGTGCGGTAAACAGGATAGCCGGGGTCTGGCAGGAGCGTGAAATCTCCTGGGTCTACAAAAGCCAAAAAGGTGTTATGAATGGCTTCCTTTGACCCGAGGGAGGCTAGCAGTTCCGTTTGTGGGTCGAGGGTGACGCCAAAACGACGCGCCATCCAAGCAGCGGCAGCTCCCCGAAACTCTGCGGTGCCGTTGTAGGGGGGGTAATTGTGGGTGTCGGTGCGGTCAACGGCTGTATGGATCGCTTCTAAAATTGGGGAAGGCGGACAGCGATCGGGATCTCCTACTCCTATATTGATAATATCAACGCCTTGTTGGATTAATTCGTTTTTTTTGCGATTGAGATGGGCAAATAAATAGGGCGGAATTTTTTCCAAACGTTTGGCAAACTGAATGTCCATTCTGGCTTGATGGGAGAGACACGCATGGCAAGCGTTGTGTTGTCTTCTAGAAACGCTTTGCGATCGCCAGTTTACCCTATATGTGCCCCAGGCGAAATTGTTTTTTCCCGGAATTTATTGACAGGTATGCTATAATAATCCTCCGACTTATTTTTTTGAATTGAAGGAATAAGTAGAGCTAACAATTGCAAACCGATCGCTTGCCTTGGGATTCCTAGCGGCTAGGAACCAACTTAATACGCCCGGCATCCATTTCCTCCATTAAAAGTTCCAAAGCCTCGTAGTCGATATCAGAAATGTATCCGCTACGGGTTAATTCGTAGTTGATCCTTTCCTCAATTTCTGGGGTAAGCTGCTTAATGTGCAGCGCTGTTTCTACCAATCGTCGAATAGCAGCAGTAGCTTGCATGGTTGGATATATTGAAATCGATATTACTATGCTCTAGCGATTGGTGAAGAAATTCTGCGATCGCGGTTGCTTGCACGTGGTGATGTCGATCGCTGCTATAGTGGTATTTGGGCGTGGGAGCATAGAAAAATGGCACCGCCAGCCCGTGCAGCGGTTAGCCACCTGGGCGATGGTCCCAAGGGAACAGTTGTCATTCACACAAAAGGAAGAAAGCTGTTAAGATCGCAACGTACTATCCCCTACTTCACTGGCCGCAAATCGGGTTCGCTACTGACGACCAAATGGGAAGTTTCCCCACTGAAACGTGGGTGGGGTAGGTGGGTAGGACTTGCCAAAGCGAGTTTTAAATAAGGGATTGATAGAGGATTTTAACCGAGTTTTGCCGTGACAGTCGCAATTAAACAACTACTGACACCGGAAATCGCCCAACCTGCCCGCTATCTGGGCAACGAACGTGGTGCCTTCCACAAACCTTGGCAAAGCACCAACGTCCACTGGGTACTTTCCTACCCAGAAATTTACGAACTGGGCGCTTCCAACGTTGGGCACGTCATGCTGTACAGCATTTTAAACGCCCAACCGCGCCAGATGTGCGATCGCGCCTACCTGCCCGGTAGGGACATGATCGAAAAACTGCGATCGCAAAACATCCCCCTATTCGCCTTAGAATCCAAGCAAGCCGTACGAGACTTTGACATTGTCGGCTTCAACCTAAGCTACGAACTGGGGGCTACCAACATCCTGGAAATGTTGGAACTTGCGCACATTCCCCTAACCTGGAAAGAACGGGAAGCCAGGGAAGAATACCCTCTGGTTTTTGCCGGCGGTCAAACCGCCACCTCCAATCCCGAACCCTACGCCGAATTTTTGGACTTCATTGCCCTAGGCGACGGCGAAGAGCTGCTGCCAGAAATTGGTCTGGTGATGGAAGAAGCCAAAGCCGCTGGTTGGTCGCGTGCGGAAACCCTGCTGGAGCTAGCTCAAGTTCCCGGCGTCTACGTACCGAAATTCTACGACATGGCCGAAGATGGTGCCGTTCATCCCAATCGCTCGGATGTACCCGCACGCCCCATACGCCGCAACGCCGCCCCCATGCCCAGCTACGCCATTAGTTTGGTTCCCTACGTGCAAACCGTACACGACCGCCTAACCGTTGAAATTCGGCGCGGTTGCACCCGTGGGTGCCGTTTCTGCCAGCCCGGCATGCTCACCCGCCCAGCCCGAGATGTAGAGCCGGAAAAAGTAGTAGAAACGGTGGAAAAAGGCATGCGGGCAACTGGCTACAACGAATTTTCCCTACTATCACTGAGCTGTTCCGACTATCTATCCCTGCCGGCGGTGGGAACGGAAATTCACAATCGCCTTCAGGGGGAAAATATTTCCCTATCCTTACCCAGCCAACGCATCGATCGCTTCGATGAGAACATTGCCAATACCATCGGCGGCACCCGCAAAACGGGCTTGACATTTGCCCCCGAAGCTGGTACGCAACGCATGCGCGATATCGTCAACAAGGGAATTGCCAACGAAGACCTCCTCAACGGTATCAAAGAAGCGGTACGGCAAGGCTGGGAAAAAGTCAAGCTCTACTTTATGATTGGCTTGCCCGGGGAAACCGATGCCGACGTAATGGGCATTGCCGAAACCGTGCGCTGGCTGCAACGGGAATGCCGCTTGCCCAACCGCAAGCGACTGCAATTTAACATTACCATTTCCAACTTTACCCCCAAACCCCACACGCCATTTCAATGGCACTCCGTTTCCACCGCAGAATTTGAACGCAAGCAAGAGATGCTGCGTCAGGAATTTCGCCACATGAAAGCGGTGAAAGCCAACTTCACCGACGTGCGCATTTCCGCCATGGAAGACTTTGTCGGCAGGGGCGATCGCCGTTTGTCTTCTGTGGTTCGCCGGGCATGGGAACTCGGTGCTGGCATGGATGCCTGGTGGGAAAATTTAGACCAAGCCTTCCACGCTTGGACCCAAGCCATTGAAGAAGCTGGTTTGAGCTGGAAATATCGCCAGGTAGAAAACGGCGAGTGGAACGTATTTGACAGTCAAACCTCCCGCGAAAACAAGCAGCTGCATGAAATTCCCCTGCCCTGGGACCACATCAACACCGGCATTGATAAAAAATGGTTGCAAGAGGACCTGCAACGGGCACTCGAAGCGGTGACCGTGCCCGACTGTTCCTTCGACGCTTGCTCCCACTGCGGCGTTTGTACCCCCGAATTCGGTCACAACGTTGTGGCCCCAGCCCCGCCGATTCCCAAATTTGCCGGCCACCAAAAACCTAGCCAGGAAAAAGCCATGCGGCTGCGGGTTTGGTTTGGTAAATACGACAATATGGCGTTAATCGGTCACTTGGACCTGATGCGATTATTCGACCGTGCCGTGCGTCGGGCGGCACTGCCTATTAGTTTCACCGGTGGCTACCATCCCGGTCCGCGGATTTCCCCTGCCCAAGCCCTCTCGTTGGGAGCTACTGGCAGCGGCGAAGTGCTGGATTTTGAACTGACCCAACCCATGGCACCGGAGGCATTTTTAAAGCAGCTGCAGCAAGAACTGCCTGAGAACCTGCCCTTATATGCGGCGCGCGAAGTTCCCCTGGATGCGCCTTCAGCAACCCAACTTACCGAGAAGGCGGAATATCGCCTTGTCGTAGCAGCTGGGGAAAATACCGCAGCCTCATGGCAGCAGTGGGTGGCGGCCATTAACAACAGCAGCGAACTCTGGTGGCAGAAAACCACCAAATCTGGGAAAACCAAATGGATTAACCTGCGCGATCGCTTGTTTGAATTAGAGCTGCTGGACACCGCGCCCGCCGAAAACCCACCAACCGCCACCCTGCGATATGTAGGCAGCTGCCGTAACGACGGCAACATGCTGCGTCCGGAACACTTGGTCATGATGTTGGAACAAGTAAGCCAACAAGAAGTGCGATTGCAGCACACCCACCGCCAGCAAGTGATTCTGGCAGCCAACGAACCCGCCACATCTCCCCCCAACTACGTCACCGGCAACAAACCACTGCCGCTTTGCTAAGAAAACGCCTCGGGGTATAATGCCCTGTAGAGCGATCGCCCAGCTTTTCTCGCCCTTTGAATTGGTCTGAAAAGGAAAGTTGGGCGTTACCGGCAATCAGAAGTTGGCTCTGGTTGCCAGCTAGCAGGAAAACATACGACCGGAGCTAGCCCTTTCGCCAAAGCACGGCAGCCCGATGCCAAGGTTTTGCAAGGGGAATGGCACGGACAATCCGAGTAGCATGGTAAAAAAAGCGTCGAAACGCTGGGGAAGTTGCCCGAACAGCGGACAACAACCGACCCAATGGACGCGGCGGAGGTGGCGCTCCCCCTTCCCCAGCGATGGCGTCCGCACCTGGGTCGCAGCCAGCCACTCCCTACCAGCCGCATCCATTCTATGGCAAGTACTGGGCGTAGGAAAAAGCTCCTGGCATAGCGCTAGCCAGCTGTCCACCTTTGAAAACTTGGGCACAGGAGGTTGACGCGGTGGATGGCAGCTAGAACCAACATTTTCTAGGTATCTTCGCCCAAAAATATGCGGCTGTTGGATCCAGAAAGGGTCCAATCGCCCCAAGTAAGCTCTCTCGTTCTCTCCTCCAAGGCAGCAATGGTCTGCAACCGGTGCCCAAAGGACCATTGTTCCTGGAAAAACAACCAACCCATTGGTGGTTGCTCCAAGCTCTTTTCGCCAAGGTTAGGGTGCGCCAGGTCAACTGGTTTTCCCCAAATAAGGCAGTATTGGTTGCATCGAGAAGGGATTGCTGTCCCCATCTATGCCAGATAGGAAGAGAAAATTTCTTCGGCCCCCACCACACTCAGAACCTGCCAGCTGAGTTCCATTTTTTCTTCGTTCCTTGCATCTAGCAATTTTGGGAAATTTTGAGGAATTTCTATCGGGATTTTTTTGCGGGTCTGCACACCAAACAGTACATCCTTGATTGGACCTGGCAGCGATTTTTCAAACGCCAACGCCAGCCAACCTACTGCCTGGAAACGCAATTGTTCGTGCGGCGGATATGGCTAGCAAACCACGGAAAATTCCGAGCGATCGCGCCCTCCCAGACCCTTACACCGTAGCTGCTTGTCCCACCCATTGTGGGCAAACTGTTCTGAGTCGGGAGCGTCTATCCATGGCCAAAGGCAAACCAGATAGCCACCTCTAAAGTCCTTGTCACATCAGAAATTTTTATACTTCCCTTGCCCCATTTTCCGCGATTCGTTCCTTGAGAACTCGCTTCGCGAACCCACATCCAGCAACTAAAATTACCAAAAAAAGCATTTGTCCGTAGCGTTCGCGAAATAGTTTCCCCGTAGAAAAGGGGTCGCGAGCGAAGTATTCGTTTCGTTACGTTTTGAGGGAATTGAATGCCAAAACAAATAATTATTGCCGAACAGCACCGCATAGCCGCGGTTTTTGAAGCAGATAGGGTACAAGAACTCGTCGTTGCTACAGGAACGCACCAGGTTGGTGACATTTATCTGGGAATTGTCGAAAACGTATTGCCCGGAATTGACGCTGCTTTCGTCAATATTGGAGACCCAGAGAGAAACGGATTTATCCACGTTAGCGACCTAGGTCCTTTGCGACTCAAACGCTCTTCCGGTGCCATTACCGAATTGCTGGCACCGCAACAAAAAGCCCTCGTGCAAATCATGAAAGAGCCCACGGGAACCAAAGGACCACGGCTGACAGGCAACATTACCCTTCCCGGTCGCTATTTAGTGTTAATGCCCTACGGTCGGGGCGTTAACCTTTCCCGTCGGATTCGCCAAAGTGCCGAACGCAGTCGCCTGCGCGCTCTAGCAATTTTAAGCAAACCCGCTGGCATGGGCATGTTGGTACGTACGGAAGCAGAAGGCATGCCCGAAGAAGCCATTCTAGAAGATTTAGAAATTCTGCAAAAACAGTGGGAAAACATCCAACAGGAAACCCAGACCGTCAAAGCCCCGGCGTTGCTCAGCCGCGACGACGACTTTATCCAGCGGGTTCTGCGGGAAATGTACAGTACCGACGTCAACCGCATCGTGGTAGATTCTGCCAGCGGTTACAAACGGGTCAAACAGCATCTGGTGAACTGGAACCGCGGCAAATCTCCCCGGGGTGTATCCATCGACCAGCATCGAGAGCGCACCCCGGTTTTGGAATATTTCCGAGTGAATGCCACCATCCGCGAAGCTCTCAAACCCAGGGTAGAACTACCCTCGGGGGGATATTTGGTCATCGAACCCACCGAGGCACTGACGGTGATCGACGTGAACTCCGGTTCCTTTACCCGGTCGGCAACCGCCCGGGAAACCGTTTTGTGGACCAACTGCGAAGCGGCCACAGAAATTGCTCGCCAGTTGCGTTTGCGAAACATGGCTGGGGTGATCGTGGTGGACTTTATCGATATGGACTCGCGACGGGACCAGATGCAAGTGTTGGAGCAGTTTAACAATGCTTTGAAAGCCGATAAAGCCAAACCCCAAATCGTGCAGCTATCGGAGTTGGGATTGGTGGAACTTACCCGCAAACGCCAGGGCAAAAATATTTACGAGTTGTTTGGGCATACCTGTCCTACCTGCGGCGGTTTGGGACATTTGGTCCGCCTGCCTGGGGAAGGGGATACGCCAGCGGTGGAACCCACCCCAGCGACGCAACCGGAAGAGCCGTTGCCGACCATTGAAGACCGAGCCAGTGTGGAAGCAGGCAGCGAATGGCAGGAGTTAGAACTGCTCAACCATCCCAACTATCAGGAAGTGGGCAGCAGCAGTCGCCGTCGCCGCCGTCGTCGGGATGATGCCTTCGGTCGCGAGGAGGAAACGGAAGCACCGGATACTTCCCAAGCTCCTGCGCCGCCCATGCCAAGTAAAGAAAAGGAAATTGTGGCGGATAGTGCTCCCAGTGTCGATACTTCGCCGAAAGAGGCAAAAGAAACGAAAGACTTTAAAGAACCGAAGGAATCGAAGGAGTCGAAGGAACCCAAAGAAGAAGCTTACAGTTCCCGCACTCGCCCGGATACCCGTTCGGATAAGGGCATGCCAACGCCTTCTCCTTCTTCGCGGGGAGATTTTCGCCGCAAGTCCCGCGATTCCAAGAGCGAACTACCAGAACAGGTGACGGTGGAAATGACCCCGGAACAGCAGCAGGTGTATGCCATGATGGGGATTTCGCCTTTGATTCTGGCAGACCGACCGGTGAAGAATCCCAAGAATGCGGTGGTTACGGTGAAGACCCCAGGTGAAGACCAGGGTGAAGCAAGCTGGTCGGAGGCGTGGAACGATTGGTCGAACGTCCCTGCTTCGTCAGAGGCGGAATCTGAGGAAGCGACGGCTGCTCCGGTTTCTAGTGGGGAGGAGTTCCAGCAGCAGCCCTCTGCAGAACCCCTCCATACGGGATCCAGCGAATCTCGCCCCACACCAGCAACGGCAGAGTCGGGCAGCAGTGAGGGGTCGCGTTCGGAGGAGAAACCCACCAAGACGAGTAGCAACGAAGAAACGGAGAAAAGTACCACTACCGATACCCGTCGCCGCCGTCGCCGTCGCTCTTCTGCTAGTTAGGTGGGTACGGACATTAGGTAGATGTAAGGGAACCGGCGTCTGGAAGCGTCGCCGGTCCTTTCTGTGGGACTGGAACTTTGCGGATATTTTGGACTAACCCAATCACTGGACAAAAATTGACATTCGTGTTGATTGCGTTCGGTTAGTCCAGCCTTGGTCTCGTAGCAGACTCCGT